>JAVWBH010000078.1:0-10416 GCA_036649595.1 Bacteroidales bacterium | reverse complement strand
GCAAAAGCTGACATCTGTAGATCTGAGCTCAATTCCTTACTACTCTTTTTCGGTAGGTGACTTTGCTGGCGTGCCGGAGGTGATTATTTCAAATACGGGTTATACCGGTGCAGGCGGTTTTGAACTTTATTTCTATAATGAAGATGCCCCGAAAATCTGGGATGCTTTATTTGAGGCGGGACGCGAAGAGGGGATCAAACCGATCGGCTTGGGAGCGCGTGACACATTGCGTTTGGAAATGGGATTCAATCTTTACGGCAACGATATGGATGATACCACTTCACCGTTAGAGGCCGGATTGGGATGGATTACGAAATTTGCCGATAATAAGCCGTTTATCAACAGAGAGCAGTTGCAGAAACAGAAAGAAGAAGGGGTGGTCAGAAAGCTGATCGGTTTTCAAATGACGGAGAAGGGGATACCGCGCCATGGATATGCTATTGAAGATGCTGAAGGAAATGAAATAGGAGTAGTTACTTCCGGGTCTATCTCGCCTGTATTGAACGCCGGTATCGGCATGGGGTATGTAAAACCTGAGTTTTCAAAGCCGGGCACAGCCGTTTATATCCGTATTCGTAATAAAGCCATCGGGGCAGAAGTTGTAAAAACGCCATTCCGTAAATAATCATTATCTTTGTGGGTATTGATTATAAATGTATGCCTAAATATCTTATCGTACTTATTGGTCCGACCGGTGTCGGAAAAACAGAGTTGAGTTTACGCCTCGCTGAAACATTTAACGCCTCTATTATATCCTCTGATTCGCGTCAGTTATATCGGGATTTATCTATCGGCACAGCTGCTGCCACTCCCGAACAGCTCTTGCGCGTAAAACATCATTTTGTAGGGTTATTAGGGTTGGAAGAATATTTCAGCGCGGCTCGTTTTGAAGAGGAGGTAATTCGCTTTCTCGATACGTATTATCAGGATCATTCGGTTGCGTTGATGACAGGAGGATCTATGATGTATATAGATGCGGTTTGTAAAGGAATTGATGATATGCCTTCCGTTTCTGCTGAGGTGCGCCGTCAGGTGGTGGAAATGTATGAAACAATGGGCTTAGATGGAATTCTGGCCGAGCTGGAGCGGCTGGATCCGGAGTATTATGCCATTGTGGATCGTAAAAATCAAAAACGGGTAATGCATGGATTGGAGGTTTGTTTGACAACCGGTAAGACATTTACTTCTTTTCGTACGAATAGTATAAAAGAGCGTCCTTTTAAAATTATCAAAATAGGCTTGATCCGTGATCGGGAAGAGTTGTATAAGCGTATCAATAGCCGGGTAGATCAGATGATGGAAGACGGACTGCTGGAAGAGGCTCGTTCCGTATATGAACATCGCCATTTGAATTCGTTGAATACCGTAGGTTACAAAGAGATGTTCAATTATTTATCGGGGGAGTGGACGCTTGATTTTGCAGTCGAGAAGATAAAACAGAATACCCGTATTTATTCACGTAAACAAATGACGTGGTTTAAGAGAGATGAAACAATTCAATGGTTTCATCCGGAACAGGAACAAGAAATTCTGTCTTATCTTTCCGATGAAATAAAATTATAAAAGACTGCTAAAGGATGGGAGTGGTTCATTCGGGTGTTTGACAGGGATCACTAAATAGAAAGTGGTGCCTTCGTCAGGAGTTGAGGTGAATGAAACTTTTCCTGCGAGTAGATTTTCGCCTAATAAACGCATTCCGTAGGCCCCGATACCGCGACCTGAACCCTTTGTAGAAAATCCGTAACTAAATATGTGTTCCTGTATTTCTGTTGGAATATATTCTTCATTGTGAACGGCAAATGTAATTTTGTCGTTCTCTTTTTTTACACTCAATGTGACCGTATTTCCCTTCTTGGTCGATTCCATTGCATTTTTCAGCATGTTGATCAATACCCGGCTCAGTAATCTGGTGTCAGAATATAAAGTGAATTTAGGTTGTTGAAAATCGATATACAGGATTCGGTTTTTAAAGCTGGGGTGAAAAGAGGTCTGATTTTTTAATTCGCGCAAAAAGCCGGTAATAGTGAATTCTGCTACATCCGCTTCCAGTCGGTTCTGTTCTGCACGAACAACCTGGCGTTGTGAAACAATCTCGTCGAGCAATTGATCTGCGATGTTTTTGATCATTGGCAAATGAGACGCAATTTCTTTAGCGTCAAAACTCTTAATCACATCCAGATATCCACTTAGGCTTCCCGACAGATTAATCAGATCATGGAAGAATACCGACTCCATCAGTTGCTTGCGTTTACATTCTGTAATATCGATAGAGGAGATCGAAACGAATTGAGAGCCGTCCAGATAAAAAGGGGTAGCCTTAATGTTGTAGGCAACCATTTTATTGTTGATATGACTTAATGTTGCTTCTGTTGTTACAGGTTCGTTTTTTTGCAGGGCATCCAGGATGCATTGGCGAAAACTGCATGATTGGCACTTAGGAGTTGTCCCGCACCCTTTTTCTGATTTAGTCGCATTTACACAACTTAATATATCGCCGGGACGTAACCCTTCAACTTCTTTGATATTGGGTATATCCAGATTGTTTAGAAATGCGGTGTTACAATAGATTAGCTGTAGCTGATCATTTGTAATAAAATAGGATGATGTAACGGCATCTAATACCTCGGTCGCATCGAGTAGTTTTTTCGCACCGTCGTTCGTAAAAGGGTTTTGTAATAAGGGGGTTGAGCAGGATTCAGTCATAATAAGCAATGAATTCATATAAGACAACAAATATATCTCTTCCCGATAAAATATTTAAGACAAACAATCTTAAATAAGTTATTGTGAAATAAGAGATATATTGGTTTGTTGTTTATCTGGAATGAAGATGAATAATAATTCGTCTCAAATACGAATATCTGGAGGGGATAAGTAAAATAACACCTGCGGGAAGGAGGTGTTATTTATCGGATATTATCATCTCTGAATATTCTTCGCATAGAAGCTTCTTTTTGTTTGCGAAGTTCTTGTCGCATACGGTCGCGTCGGCGAAGTACGAAATATAACAATACGATTACAATCAGGGTAGCAATCAGCAGGCCGGCATATTCCCAATAATTTCCTTCGGCAGCATAATTAGGCCAGCCGATAACGGCCATTACGATTAAATAGATAATCAGTACTGCCGGGATAAGTATACTACGTTTCATTTGATTTCGTTTAAGGTTTCATAAATTCGGCAACAAGCCCAAGCATCTGTAGCCGCATATTTTTTTTGGCCTTCGGTCAATACGTCAGCCTCCCAATTGGAAAGACGCTGACTTTTCGAAATTTTACGTCCGAAAAGGATCGCGAATATCTTTTGCAGACTAGCCTCTCCTATATTGAATTTTTTTACATAACTCTGTAACTCGATAAATCCGCGAGGTTCAAAATTAGCCATCCTGCGCATTGTCATGTAATCGTCCTTTAAAGAAAGGCCGACTTTCAGGATGTTCGGATCACGTAATAGATCGATCAGACATTCTGGAAATCCGATTAAATTGAGCCGGAATAGAAAACAGTATTCTTCTCCGGAGAGTTGAAGTAAAGCTACTTTGTTTACATGTCCTTTCCGAAAAGCCGGTTTTGTTTCTGTGTCAAATCCGATTGTACGTATTGTACGCAGATATGCAACAGCTTTTTCCGCTTCTTGTAAAGATTGTACCACAACGATGTGTCCGGGAAAAGTTACCGGATCCATCGTTGCAAATTGTTCTTTTGTGATTGTTATCGTTGCTGTATTATTTTCCATTATCCCATTTACTCCAGTCGTCCGCATCTAAATCATCAATACTGCTATTGCGTTGGTTTTCAAAAAGCCAGTTGCTGTTTTGGCTATGTTCAGCGCTGTTTTCATTTTCCTCTTCAATAGGCTCTCCAAAACGGATAGCATGTAGCGGGCGCATACCATTTACCAGTTTTTGTCCCCAGTATTCCCGGAAATTTTCGTTGACACGTGCAAGGGCATCATTCATTGTTGCTTCATATCCCATGCTGTATACGGAGATAAAATCCTTGATGTCCTGATAAATATCGGTTAAGTCTTCTGAAACACTCGAGTTGATCGGATTCTCACTATACTGCATATCATCGATAAATACTTCCAGATAATCATCCTGCGCGCCTAGCAGGCGGCTGATCGAACCGCGGATGTATTCATACATTTCTTCCGTAACAAATTGTTCGGCCGGTTCATCCAGCTGATATTCTGTTTCAGGAAGCAATACCGCTTTCAGATATAATAAGGGTAAGAGCTTTACACATTTATCAACAAACTCAACTCTTTCGAGCTCTCCTGATTTTTCAATGAAAGCACAATACTCTGCGCCTACGGTCACAAATTCGACCGTTTGTTTTGAATATATCGGTAAATCTTTCATACTCCTTTGCTGTATAATTTATTTTGTTTAACGAACTCATATACCTTCGAGGAAAGGAAATAGCGCATATTTTTTCCCCGGGCTAGAGAATCGCGGATAAATGTAGACGAAACTTCAATCAAAGGTGCGTTTACAGTCCGGATATTTCCATATTCAGGATCTATATAAACGACATGCCCCCGGCGTGGATATACCAGGATATTGTAGTTCTTCTTAATTTTTTCATATTCGGCCCATTTATGGAAAATCAGCCAGTTGTCTGCTCCGATCAACAAAAAGAACTCCCGGTCGGGATAGCGTTCTTCCAGTGCCTCAAGCGTACGAATGGTATATGAAGGGCGAGGCAGTTCGAATTCGATGGTGTTTACTTTGAATTGCTTGCAATCCTGTATTGCCATCTCTACCATTTTTAAACGCATTTGGTCGTCAAGTAACGATTCTTTCTCCTTGAGTGGATTTTGAGGTGTTACGACAAACCAGATTTCATCCAGCCCTTCGAATTCGAGCAGGTAATTCGCCAAAGCGAGGTGTCCGATATGGATCGGATTGAAGGAGCCTGATAAAATTCCTGTTCTGATTTTCTTCATGTGCAATTATTTCTTATCTATAAACGTTCTGATAACATCGAAAGTTTCTTTCTCGGCTTTTTCCAGATTATCATTTACGATCACTTTATCAAATTGGGGTGCAAAGGATAATTCGAATTCTGCACGTTCAATACGTTTTTCGATAACTTCAAGGGCATCAGTAGCGCGACCTACTAAGCGTTTACGTAATTCGTCAATACTTGGCGGTTGTACGAAAATACTTAATGCGCGATTGCCATAATATTTTTTGATATTTACCCCGCCTAATACATCCACATCAAAGATAACGTTCTTTCCCTCGGAAGTCAGGCGTTCTACTTCACTTTTTAACGTACCGTAGAATTTGTCGGTGTAAACTTCCTCGTATTCCAGAAATTCGTCATTGGCAATGCGCTGGCGAAACTCTTCCGGTGAAAGAAAATAATATTCTTTGCCGTTTTGTTCTTCACCGCGTGGGGCGCGGCTGGTAGCCGATACGGAAAATGCCAGGTTTAATCCCTGAGTAAGCAGATAATTTATAATTGTTGATTTCCCTGATCCGGAAGGTGCAGAGAAAATAATCAATTTTCCTTTCATGAATGAAACTTTGATATATAAGTTTATAATACGTTCAGAACCTGTTCTTTGATTTGCTCAAGTTCGTCTTTCATTTTAACAACGATTTTCTGAAGTTCGGCATGGTTTGATTTTGAACCGAGTGTATTGATTTCCCGACCAATCTCCTGACAGATAAATCCAAGTTTTTTTCCTTGTCCTTGTCCGTTATTCATTGTTTCGATAAAATATTTCAGATGGTTATCAAGGCGGTGTTTTTCTTCATTGATATCTAATTTCTCAATGTAAAAAATCATCTCCTGTTCAAAACGATTCTGATCGTAGTCAAATCCTTCTATTTTAGACAAAGCATCCGTGATGCGGGCTTTAATTTTTTCAGTACGTTCTTTTTCGTAAGGTGTTACCTGAGTCAGTAGCTGGGCAATGTTGCTGATCTTTTGTTCAAATAACTTATAAAGCATTTCGCCTTCCTGTTTTCGGAAGTCACAAAGTCGGTCAATAGCCATATTCACTACCGCTTCAACCTTTTCCATTTCTGCCGGATCTATTTCCTGAATCTCTGTTTTGTAAGCTTCCGGCATTCGGAGTAATATCTGAAACCAGTCTGAAGGAAGTGCTACTCCCAGTCTTTCAGAGGTTTCTTTGATCTGATTGAAATAATTTTCGATGACAGGAAGATTGATTTTTGTAGAGCTTTCGGTACCTACCGTTTCTACGTATACACTAAAATCTACTTTCCCTCGTTCAAGACGTTGAGAAATACGATTTCTGAATTCCATCTCTTTCTCACGATATTGAGAGCAAATGCGCGCAGATAGATCGAGTTGTTTACTGTTAAGGGATTTTATTTCAACGGTAATTTTCCTATTGGGTAGTTCGGCGGTAGCTTTGCCGAAACCTGTCATTGACTGTATCATTTTGTACTAAGTTTTCGCAAAATTAATCTTAATTCTCGTTAGACCATTCATTATACAATTAAAATTGTCTATTTTTGTCGTAACGAAAACATGAAAAGATCTTTAATATCTTCTCTTATAAAACAGATAACTCTCCTATGCCCGTTATATTGAATATCGAAACATCGACTACCGTTTGTTCGGTGGCACTAACCCGTGATGGTGGGGTGGAATTCCACAAGGAAGCGTTTGAAGGACCTTCCCATGCCCGTAATTTAGGGCCGTTTGTAGAAGAAGCACTGAAATTTGCCCGTGATAAAAAGTATGAAATTGAGGCTGTAGCGGTTAGTTGCGGTCCGGGTTCATATACCGGTTTGCGTATTGGTGTTTCTGAGGCAAAAGGCTTGTGTTTTGGTTTGGATGTTCCGTTGATTGCTCTGAATACATTACAGATTCTTACAACCTCTGTTATGTTTGGCGGAAACTTTTCTGAGGATGCATTGTTTTGTCCAATGATCGATGCCCGCAGGATGGAAGTATATTCGGCTATTTACGATCAGGGGTTGAGTGAAGTGAAGCCTGTGTCGGCAGATATTATTGATGAGAATTCATATAAAGAGATACTCGATAAGCAACCGGTGTATTTCTTCGGCGACGGAGCCGCAAAATGCGAGAATATAATAAAACACCCGAATGCCCGTTTTATTCAGTCGGTTCTTCCGGTGGCATACGATATGCTTGCTTTGGCCGAAATTGCATTCCGCCGTCAGGATTTTAAGGACGTGGCTTACTTTGAGCCATTTTACCTTAAAGAGTTTGTTGCTACTACTCCCAAAAACAAAGTATTACAATGATCTCAATCGTGTCAAGTATGGAATATAATACACAACTCAAACGGATGGTCCTTCCGGAATATGGCCGGAATGTACAAAGCATGGTTGATCATGCTCTAACCCTTGAAGACCGGGCCGAGCGTACCCGCTGTGCGCAAAGTATCATTAATATTATGGGGAATCTGTTTCCGCATTTACGCGATGTGGAAGATTTCAAACATAAATTATGGGATCATCTGGCAATCATGTCCGATTTCAAACTGGATATTGATTATCCGTATGAAATTATCCGGAAAGAAAATCTCTATACGCGACCTGAAAAAATAGCTTACTCACTTCAGAAAATCCGTTACCGCCATTATGGTAAGTTTCTGGAAAAAATGCTGGAGAAAGCGTGTCAGATGGAAGATACGCCCGAGCGCCGCCATTTGCTCTCTCTGCTGGCTAACCAGATGAAACGTTCTTATCTTAATATTTCGCGGGAAGGAGAAGTGGAGGATGATAAGATTTACAAAGATATCAACGAGTATACAAAAGGTGATATTGTTCTTGACTCACAAACACTTCGTTTGAAAAACTCACGTGAGATACTTCAGCGAAGAAATAAAAATACGATTCGAAGAGCGGTTAGATAACCGCTTTTTTTTATATATTGCAGAAACGAAATTTAACACCTACGTTATGTCTTCATTTATAATAGAAGGTGGCCATAAAATGCAGGGGACACTCACTCCCCAAGGAGCTAAAAACGAAGCTCTTCAGATTATCTGTGCCACGTTGCTTACTCCCGAAGAGGTGATTATTGAAAATATTCCGGATATCCTGGATGTAAACAATCTGATTCAGTTGTTGCGGGATATGGGCGTAAAAGTATCCCATAAAGGAGTCAATACTTACAGTTTTAAAGCAGATGACGTTAATATAGATTATCTCCATTCGGACGAATTTATGCGTAAGAGTGCTTCTTTGCGAGGTTCTGTTATGATAATCGGTCCGTTGGTAGCCCGATTCGGGTATGCTATGCTTCCGAAACCGGGCGGTGATAAGATTGGTCGCCGGCGTTTGGATACTCATTTTATCGGATTGCAGAAACTTGGTGCCGATTTTGAATACAATGCAAATCGCCAGGTTTATGAAATTTCAGCGAATGGATTGACCGGAGCTTATATGTTGTTGGATGAGGCTTCTGTAACCGGTACCGCAAATATTTTGATGGCGGCTGTGTTGGCAAAAGGAACTACTACTATTTATAATGCGGCATGTGAACCCTATTTGCAGCAATTGTCTAAAATGCTAAACCGAATGGGGGCCCGGATTAGTGGGGTCGGTTCTAATTTGCTGACAATCGACGGCGTTGACTCTTTGTCAGGAACAACCCATCGTATTCTGCCGGATATGATTGAGGTCGGAAGCTTTATCGGGATGGCGGCAATGACCGGATCGGAGCTGACGTTGAAGGATGTGTCTTTCGAAAATTTGGGCGTGATTCCGGATAGCTTTCGCCGTTTGGGTATAACAATCGGCCAGATAGGGGATGACTTGTATATTCCGCCACATGACCAGTATGAGATTGATTCTTTTATCGACGGGTCGATTATGACCATAGCGGATGCGCCATGGCCGGGCTTGACTCCCGACTTATTGAGTGTGTTGCTGGTAACGGCAACTCAGGCAAAGGGTAGCGTGCTTGTACATCAGAAGATGTTTGAAAGTCGTTTGTTCTTCGTCGATAAGCTGATCGATATGGGGGCGCAGATTATTTTGTGTGATCCGCACCGGGCAACGGTAATCGGATTAAACAATCAGGTAAAACTCCGTCCGGCGGTAATGACATCTCCCGATATTCGTGCCGGGATAGCTTTGTTGATTGCAGCCATGTCGGCTGATGGTATTAGTACTATTCACAATATAGAGCAGATTGACCGCGGATATCAGAATATTGATAAACGCCTGAATGAAATCGGCGCACGTATAACACGTATTTAATTAAAACCTGATTATGATAAAAAGAGACGAGCTAATTAAGATCGGTCAATTTAATAAACCGCATGCTCTTAATGGAGAATTGTCGTTTACGTTTACTGATGATGTTTTCGATCGTTCGGAATGTCCTTATATTGTTTGTGAGATAGATGGGATTTTTGTTCCGTTCTTCCTGGATGAATATCGTTTTCGTACCGATTCAACAGCCTTGGTTAAACTGATTGATATTAATAGTGCGGAAGATGCCCGGATGTTTACAAATCTGGAGGTTTATTTTCCAAAGTCATTCGTGCATGAAGATGAGGCTATGCAGGGCGGAAAAGACTTCTTCTTGCAATATAAAGTGATGGAAGAAAATCATGGCTACTTGGGTACGATCGAAGAGGTGGATGATTCTACTGCAAATGTTCTGTTTGTAATTGATCGGGAGGGCGAGCAGCTTTTGATTCCTGCGGTTGATGAATTTGTAACAAAAATTGATGAGAAGAATAAAACGATCTATATGAGAGTGCCTGACGGCCTGATCGAATAATGCAGATCAATGAATATGAAAAAAGCGAGGGATGCTCCGGCCGGAGTTTCCCTCGCTTTTTTTTGATATCAGCATTACGCATTGATATTTAATTTTTCTTTTGTCTGAAATTCGCACGGAAGCCATGCCCAAAAAGTACTTCCTTTTCCTTTTTCTGAATTGAATCCTACTTTCCCATGAGCTGCATCTGCGATAGCCTTACAGATGGAGAGGCCTAAGCCGGTACCTTGAGCATAGGAGTCTAATTTTTGAAAACGGGCAAATACATTTTTCTTATTCTTTTCCGAGATACCGATTCCGGTATCCGAAACATAAAAATAGACACCGTTATCTTGAATTTTATAACCAAATCTGATAGACCCTTTTTGAGTGAATTTTGCAGCGTTGGATAAATAGTTATTCAGGATTTGTTGTAGCTTTTTGGGATCCATGATTATGATCCGGCGGTTATCCGGTATTTCGCAAGATAATTCTACTCCCGGATTTACCCGCAAACTGAACATCGCATACAGGTCTGTAAAGAAATTGTTCAGATCTACTTCGATCGGATTGAATTCGATATATCCGGCCTCAATTTTAGAGAGGTCGAGTAGGTCGTTTATCAAATTCAGGAGAATGTCGTTATTCTGCAGGATGAGCTGACCGAATTGCTTCTTGTCTTCCGGG
>JAVWBH010000077.1:5104-10478 GCA_036649595.1 Bacteroidales bacterium | reverse complement strand
AAAGTTCAGGCCTTTCGTTTTATGCAAGAAACGAAAGGCCTGTTTTATGGTTGGAGCGCAAAATGCCTTATTTAAAAGCTCCTGTACCCTCTTTGAAAATTCCCTATAGTCTGTTTGAAAAATTGTCCGGAGAGACCGCTCTTAGCTTCCACTGAGCCCGGCTTTAGCTCGCGCGGAGCCGCATCAACGCTTCCGCGAGTTAAAGCCGGGCTCAGTGGAAGCTAAAGCCGGGCTCAGTGGAGGAGTTGTGAGCCACACTATAGGAAGAGATAATGAGGTGTAAGAGTTTTCTTGCGGGATCTTTTTTGCAGGGTTCCGGATAGGTGGAATGAGAAAAAATAAAGAAGGCCTGGGCGGTTTGTCCGCTCAGGCCTTTAACTTTATGTAATAACATCCCAAAAGGATACAGCCGTTTTGTTAGTTAACGGCAGTTTGTGGTTCTTCTTTCAACCAGCGATCCAACCAACGGAAGAATACCCGTTGCCACAGAACGCCATTCTGAGGTTGCATAATCCAGTGATTTTCATCCGGGAAAACAAGCATCTCAGCAGGGATGCCTTTGATTACCGCCGCATTAAACGCCATCATCCCTTGTGAGGCAAGAATACGGAAGTCAAGCTCTCCGTGAGTAACCAGAATCGGAGTATCCCATCTGTCAATAAAGCGATGCGGTGAATTTGCATATGTATTCTGAGCAACTTTATTTGTTTTATCCCAGAAATTACCGCCCATATCCCAGTTTGCAAACCAAAGCTCTTCTGTCTCAAGGTATTGTGCTTCCAGATTGAAGATTCCGGCATGTGCGATAAATGTTTTGAACGTTTTGTTGTGATTTCCGGCCAACCAGTATACCGAAAATCCGCCATAGCTGGCACCAATAGCGCCCAAACGGGTTTCATCTACCCATGGTTCTTGTTTTACGGCATTGATGGCGCTCATATAATCTTTCATATTCTGACCGCCGTAATCGCCGCTGATCTGCTCATTCCAGGCTTGTCCGAATCCGGGTACTCCGCGTCGGTTCGGAAGAACAACTACATAGCCATTTGCAGCCATCATCTGGATATTCCAACGGTATGACCAGAACTGGCTAACAGCACTTTGCGGACCACCCTGGCAATATAACAGCGCCGGATATTTTTTTGCCGGATCAAAGTTGGCAGGTAGCATTACCCAGGTAAGCATCTCTTTTCCGTCGGTTGTTTTGATCCAGCGTTTCTCAACTTTCCCAAGATGCAACTGATCTAATATATGATTATTCTCTGTAGTCAGCTGTTTAACTTCCCGTGTATTTGTGTTAAGCGCATAAATATCATTTGGAGCAGACATCGAGTGGCGAAGAGCAATCACCTGATCACCTGCCAGGGCAATAGAAGCATAGTCATAATCGCCATTTGTCAGTTGTTCGATCTTTTTTGTTGCCACTTCTAATCGGAAAATTTGCTCGGTAGCCTGATTTACAGAAAGGAAGTAGATGAAATCGCTGTTCGGAGTCCATTTGAAACTTTCTACATTATTATCATAGTCGGCGGTTAAGTATGTTTTCTCCCCGCTTTTCATATCCATCATAAACAAGCGGATCTGGTCAGCCTCATAACCGTCGCGGGCCATACTTTTCCATGCCAGTTTTGATCCGTCGGCAGAAAATGCCGGTGCAGTATCGTATCCGGACATTCCTTCTGTCAGGTTGCGGGTAGTTTTATCTGCTATGTTGTAAAGATATAAATCTGAATTTGTAGATATTGAATATGCCAATCCTGTTTTTTTGCGGCAAGTATAAACCACCTGCTGATTATCCGGACTCCATGCAAAATCTTCAATACCGCCAAATGGTTTCATCGGACATTCGTAGGGTTCGCCCGGCATGATATCTACAATGTTTTCAATCGCAGATCCGTTGAAGTCGGCAATGTAAGGATGAGGTACTGTTTTAACCCATTCATCCCAGTGTTTATACATCACATCGTCATAGATCGCTCCGGTAGCTTTGTCGAGATCCGGATAAAGATCTTTTACCGTACGGCCATATTTGATGCTTGAATAGAAAAGAACTTTTTTCTGATCCGGAGAGAATAAGAATCCGTCAATGCCGCCTTCGTAATTTGTAACTTGCTTGCGATCGCTGCCGTCAGAATTCATTATCCACATTTGTGAACTGCCGCTTTCGCTGGTTAGGAATGCAATCTTCTTTCCGTTGTCCATCCATACGGCGTTGTTTTCGCTTTTTTCCGTATGGGTGATCTGCTGATTATCCGATCCGTCCGGATTCATGATAAAAAGCTCTTTGTTACTCTTGTTTTGAGGCACACTGACATAAGTAACGCTATATAGGATACGGCTTTGGTCGGGGGAGATGGAAACATCTCCCACACGACCGAAACTTTGTAAGACTTCGGCTGTCATTAATCCGTTTTCAATGCGGATATTACTCTTTCCGATAACCTCTTTCGTTTCCTCCTGAGGCTGTACTCCTGGCGTACATGCTCCTAATGTCATTGTCGCAGCTACCATAAGAGATTCTAAAGATTTCTTCATAGATTGAATAATTATAAATTTGATTCAAAGCTACAAAGATTATTAACATAAGACAAGTGATTTTAGTATCTAACTGTTAGTGAGCCGAATCTCTTTTTGATGGGCTTTTTGAAATTTATCCAGTTTAGGTTTTATCACCAGTTGGCAGTATGGCTCCTCTTTGTGATGAGCATAATAATCCTGATGATAGGTTTCTGCCGGATAAAACTTTTCCAACGGTAGGACTTCGGTAACGATAGGGTCTTCATAGATACCGGCGAAGTGGTTGATTTCTTGCAACGCCTCTTCTTTTTGCTTTTCTGTTTTATAGAAAATCACAGATCTGTATTGCGGACCTTTATCATTTCCTTGTTGATTGAGTGTGGTCGGGTCATGGGTTTCCAAATGAATCCGGATAAGGCTGGCATAATCGATCAGCTCCGGCTCATATGTAACGCGGATCACTTCAGCATGCCCGGTGTTTTGATTACAGACTTCCTGATAAGTGGGATTTTCAGAGAAGCCTCCGGCATACCCCGGTTCTACTTTGATGACACCGTTTATTCCTTTGAAGATTGCTTCTGTACACCAGAAACATCCTCCTCCGAATACAGCGGTGGCAATGTATTTTTCTGTGTTTTCTTGTTTTTTTAGCGCGACAGAATTCATACAGTATCGAAGTCGGGACGGGGCCGGGCCATCCGGAAATACATGCCCCAGGTGGGCGCCGCAAACGTTGCAATTGGCCTCGATGCGTTCCATGCCATAAGATAAATCAACTGCATATCGGATCGCATTGGGTAAAACAGGTTGAGTGAAACTGGGCCATCCGGTACCGGAATTGAATTTTGTATCCGAATCGAATAGTACATTGTCACAGCAGGCGCACGTGTATATTCCGGGTTCGAATTTAGAGCACATTAAGTCCGTGTTGGCTGGTTCGGTTCCTTTTTCGCGTGTAATATGGAACACTTCCGGTGATAATAGCTTTTTCCACTCCTCTTTTGTGTGCTCCACGATTCTTGGCGGTTCCGGATTGCCGTTTTGTACATAAAGCAAGATGTCTTTCCATGTAATCATATTCGTACCTCCTTTTCTTTTTTCTTTAGAACAACTTTTTTTAATAGTTTGTTTAAATATCCGCTTAATGAAGTGATATACAAAACTATCTGGTTATTTGTCTTGTTTCAAATAATATAAGTAGAAAATCTATTATTTGCGACAATATGAAAATAGAAATATGGTCTGATATCGTTTGTCCGTTTTGTTACATCGGGCTGAAACGTCTGGAAGAAGCGCTGGAAGCGTATCCGGAAAAAGATTCTGTGGAAATCCGTTTTAGGAGTTATTTACTGGCTCCGCATTACCGGCCGGAAGGCGAAACAGATGTATATGCTTATATGGCAAAGAAAAATGGCCTGACCGTTGAGGAGGCACGTACGCGTTATCAGCAGATTACGGAAATTGCAGCCGGCGAGGGATTAACCTTCCATTTTGATAAGGCAGTTCCGTGTAATACCGTTATGGCGCATCAGTTGCTTCATTTGGCCCGTAAAGAAAATGTGCAGTTGGCGTTGGAAAAGAGATTCTTTGCGGCCTATTTTACAGAGGGGAAGAATTTAAATAATCCGGAGGTATTGGCGGCTATTTGCCGAGAGGTGGGTATCGACGCGCAAAAAGCATTGGCTGTATGTAACGGAGATCAATATATCCGCGCTATAAATGATGATATCCGTGAAGCGTCCGGCTTAGGCGTGGCGGGCGTTCCGTTCTTCCTGTTTGATCAGTCTTTGGCGGTCAAAGGTGCTCAGTCAGCCGCCTTTTTAACGGATATAATGATGCAGCTTAAAAACAAATAGCGGTTGATGGTTTGAGATAAAAGACTTATAGGGTTAATGTTTATATTTGCCTGCAATATTTGATAAAAACTTATTTTCTTTTACTCATGAATAAAATCGTCATAGCATCAGATTCTTTCAAAGGATCTGTTTCTTCTCTTGAAATAGCAGAAGCGGCTGCCTCTGAGATACATCAGATCTATCCGCGGTGTGAAGTTCTTAAAATACCTGTTGCAGACGGAGGTGAGGGTACGGTAGAAGCGCTTGTTTCACTGACAAACGGACATTTCGAAACATGTATGGTACATGATCCTTGTATGAAGCTGATTTCGGCATCCTACGGGATTTTGGGCGACGGCCATACGGCGGTAATCGAGATGGCTGCCGCAAGTGGACTTCCGCTGGTTGCTCCGGCAGATCGTAATCCGTTGCTTACAACGACTTACGGAACCGGCGAATTGATTTTGGATGCTTTGCAGAAAGGTTGTACCAATTTTCTGATCGGTATTGGGGGCAGCGCAACAAATGATGCCGGAACAGGTATGTTACAGGCTCTTGGATTTGTTTTTCGTGATTTACAGGGAAAAGAACTAAAATATGGCGGACAGATCCTTCATCAAATAGCTTCTGTCGACTGGTCGAATGTATCTCCTTTGTTGACAAATGTAAACTTTACGATTGCATGCGATGTAAATAATCCTTTTTGCGGAAAAGAGGGAGCAGCTTATATCTATGCACGTCAGAAAGGGGCGGATGATCGGATGATTGAAGATTTAGATCGCGGAATGGCCCATTTTGCCGAAATAATACGGCAGAGTGAGTTGTCGGATATTACCGGCTTGCCGGGAGCGGGAGCCGCCGGAGGATTGGGCGGAGGTTTTGTTGCCTTTTTAAACGGGGTATTAAAACCGGGTATTCAAATGGTACTTGATTCGATCGATTTTGAAACGCGGATTGCCGGGGCGGATCTGATCATTACCGGAGAAGGACGAATGGATGCCCAAACATGTATGGGGAAAGCT
>JAVWBH010000077.1:4185-5094 GCA_036649595.1 Bacteroidales bacterium | reverse complement strand
TGTGGGTATTTTACGGGCTGCAAAGAAAGCGGATATTCCAGTTATCGGGCTTGCCGGATGTGTGGAGGAAACCGATGTGTTATTGCAGGAAGGGTTTCTTGCGGTGTTTCCTTTGCTTCCTGCTCCCGTTGCTTTAGAAAAGGCGATGGAGAAAGAATATACATTAAAAAATATCAGCCGTACAGTTTTACAACTAATGCGGCTGATACAATATTATAAAAAATAAAAGTTCTATTTACGCCCTTTTTTCTGCATTCGCTCGCGCTCTAAACGGCGGGCGGCTTCGGTTTTACCGGGTGCATAAGGATCGGCGCCGTTATATAGCTTTTTCAATAAATCAGGTCGGTTCAGACGTAATAAAGATTGCTGGATCGACCTTTTTGATTCTGGCTGGTACCAGAAGAAATATTGACGCTGACGTAGTTTATCCTCTTTCGAACGTGCCGTAAAGGTTTTTTCCAGGGTATATGGATGTACTCCCGAATAATAAATCTCAGTAGAAATGGTCATCGGGGTCGGCGTGAAGTCTTGAACTTGTTCCAGCTTGAAATCCAGTCGTTTGGTTTCTGCCGCCAATTCTGCCATGTCTTCTTCCGTACTGCCCGGATGGCTTGAGATAAAATACGGAATAATCTGCTGACGTAATCCTTTTTCCCGGTTAATCCGGTCGAAGATGTTTTTGAATTCTTCGAACTGTCGGAAGGATGGTTTACGCATAACCGCTAATGTGCGGGTTGAGGTGTGTTCGGGCGCTACTTTCAGACGTCCGGAAACATGATTCGCGATAAGTTCTTCCGTATACTGACGATTTGCTTTGTTGATTTTTTCATCTTTACTCTTGTGGAGTAACAAGTCATATCGAACGCCGCTTCCGATAAATGATTTTTTAATGCCGGGCAAACGATCAAC
>JAVWBH010000077.1:0-4175 GCA_036649595.1 Bacteroidales bacterium | reverse complement strand
GTCTGTATTCAGATTCGGGCATACTACCGGATGCAGACAGGACGGCTTCTTGCATTTTTTGCAAATTTCGTCTTTAAACCCTTTCATCTTATACATATTTGCCGACGGTCCTCCCAGATCGCTCAAATAACCTTTGAAATCAGGTAATTCTGTCAGCGCCTTTACTTCTTTTAGAATTGATTCTTTTGACCGGGACGCGATGAATTTACCCTGATGGGCTGAAATGGTACAAAATGCACATCCGCCAAAACATCCTCTGTGCATATTGACAGAGAATTTAATCATTTCATAAGCCGGAATATGTTTCCCTTTATATTTAGGATGCGGTAAACGGGTATAAGGCAAATCAAAAGAGGCATCAATTTCTTTCTCACTCATCGGCTCAAATGGCGGATTAACTAAGATTGCGAAGTCTCCTGTTTTTTGCCATAAACGCGCAGCACTGTACTTGTTGGACTCTTCTTCAACATGGCGAAAGTTTTTTGCCTGTTTTATTTTGTCTTTCAGACACTCTTCAAACGGATAAAGAATAATGTCTTCATTGTCTTTTGGCTCTGACGGAATTTTGGTTAACGGGGTGCGGACCACCGTTTGCTTCAGATCACAAATTGAGGCGAAAGATTCGCCGTTACGTAATCGGCGCACCAATTCGCGCAATGGTTTTTCGCCCATTCCGTAAATCAGCATATCGGCATTCGTTTCTGCCAAAATACCCGGCCGTAACTTATCTTCCCAGTAATCATAATATCCTACCCGGCGTAAAGACGCTTCGATACCGCCTACTACAACCGGAATATCCGGATAAAGTTCTTTCAGAATACGCGAATAAACAACCGAAGGTAAATCCGGACGCATACCGGAACGCCCTTCAGGAGTATATGCGTCATCCGAACGCAACCGTTTATTGGCCGTGTAATGGTTTACCATTGAATCCATTGCGCCGGCCGAAACACCAAAGAAGAGGCGGGGCTTTCCTAATTTTTTAAAATCCCGCATATCACTTCTCCAATCTGGTTGAGGTACGATCGCTACCCGGAGGCCTTCTGCTTCAAGTACCCGACCAACTACTGCAGCTCCGAAAGATGGATGATCAACATATGCATCACCTGAAAAAATGATTACATCCAGGTAATCCCAACCTCTTAATTCCAATTCTTTTTTGGTAGTGGGAAGCCAATCCTGAAGGCGGACAGGCTGCGTCATAGGGGAATTCTTCATCGCTTTATTTCTTGTTTATCTCTGCAAATTTACTTAAATAGTACTGTATTAATCGGATATTTCACATATTTCAATAATTCTGCGAACTTTTAAACGGTTAAATTGTTTAACGTATATATCTCAAATTAATCTTTTAGCGAAATATACACTATGAATAACGAGAAATTAACCGTGCTTTGGACTAGCGGAGAGAAAGATGTAGCATTAAAAGTAGTCCTTCGCTATATTGACAATGCACTCCAAAAGCAGGTATGGGGGGATGTTGAATTAATAATATGGGGGCCTTCGGTTCAATTGGCCGGGGATGATGAAAATGTAAAATTCAAGCTCGAAAGTTTGCTCCAGAGAGGATTGAAGGCAAAAGCGTGTATTGTTTGTGCAGAGGAGTATGGTGTTTCTCAGGTTTTGGAACAAATGGGAGTGGAGCTTTCCATGGTAGGGGAAGAGCTTACGCATCTTATTCAGGATCAGCGGCCATTGCTGTCTTTGTGATATCCCGAAAATGCAGGGCTTCAGCAAATTAAATTTGGATATGCATAAAACAAACCGCATTGTAATCGGAGCGGTTAAAAAAATAATCAATCATTAGCGCATCGTATTTTAAATGATTGATTATTTTTGAATTATTATAAAACCAATTCTATGAAACTGAAGTTATTCCTTTTTATGTTTGTGGCTATTTTAGCTTCCTGTACCAGTCAAAAACAATCTGCATCTGAGCAATCGGAAGTATTATTAATTAATAGTTCGTTGGTTGATTGTCACGGAGTAGGCCCGATGAAATGTTATCAAGTGAAATATCCGGATCAACAAGGTCAGACAGATGCCTGGGAAACCATGTATACACAAATTGAAGGTTTTGATTATGAGCCGGGATATGTGTATAAATTAAAAGTAAAAAAGGAAATCCTTGATAAAAAAGACCTTCCGCAAGACGCTTCTTCTATTCGGTATACTTTGATTTCGGTTGTTTCGAAAACGCGGGATACTAAATAAATAATTACGAAAGCATAAAATATGCCGGATAATAATCTGTAAGGATTTTATCCGGCATATTTTTTATTCCTCCATTCGAATAACGATCTTTTTAGTTTGGTTATTTTCAAATTTATCTTTGATCGCTTCTATGGCTTGTCGGAACGGGATGATAACGGGGGTGCGCGGCCGCAGTATTCTTTCTTCAATCAGAAATGATACGATGTTTAGCATCTTGGTCGTTATTTCGGTTGATTGGAACATCCCGTTCAGATGGTATTTTTCAAGCATTTTCTGATCAGGTTGTTGGACGAGAGAAACTAATTTTCCTCTTTTTTTTAGCACTTGATAGCTTTTCTCTAATACTTCACCACCTTGCGTATCAAGTACGCCGTCAAAATCATGAATCAGGTTTTCGAACGGATGAACCTGATAATTTATAATGAGATCGGCTCCTAATTCTTTCATATAAAGAATATCCTTGCTGCCTACCGTGACGGCTACTTCGGCTCCGATATTCAAACAAAGCTGAGCGGCCAGTTCTCCTACCGCACCGCCTGCCCCATGAATGAGGATTTTTTGCCCCGGTTTGACCCCGAGGTTTCTGCTAATGGCTTGTTGGGCGGCACATGCCGGAGTTACGATGGCAGCGGCCGTGGCGTAGTCGATATTTTCAGGCATCATCGCAACTTTTTCCTCATTCACCCGAAGATATTCCGCCATCGACCCCGAACCACCCGTAAAGGCAATCCCGCTTCCATATACTTTCATTCCTCTCTTAAACAAGCCGACCCGCTCACCAATCTCGATGACTTCGCCGGAGAAATCACCGCCAATAATGACCGGCATCTGTTGTTTAATGTCTGATTGAAAGTTGCCTGCTAAAAGTTTTAAGTCGAAGGGATTGATTCCGACTGCTTTTACCCGAACTAAAAGATCTTTGGATTTAATCTGTGGTACAGGAGCTTCTTTGAAAGATAAAACTTCTGCATGTCCGTATGTTGTCATTTCAATGGATATCATTTGTAATTTCTTTTATGGTATAACTAAGGGAGGCGGGATTGGTTCAGATTTTACAGAGAAAAATCGAAAAGAAAACATATATTTTGATATTAAAAATAGAACTCTAAATTTACCTTTTAAGTAGTTAATTAACTTTGAATATACATCTCCTTTTTTGTCCTCTTTTATGTGGGTCGGGGCAGCTTGCAGGGGCTGGTCTTATTTAATAAAATTTGTATGATTAAACACGAATAGCTACCTTTGCACCGCGATAAACCATCTTATGAGCAAAAACATGCAGGAAAAAATTATTATTCTTGATTTCGGATCGCAATATACACAGTTGATCGCGCGCAGAGTACGCGAACTCAACACTTATTGCGAGATTCTCCCTTACAACAAATTTCCGGAAGACACCACGGGTATCAAAGGTGTAATTCTTTCGGGAAGTCCTTTCTCTGTTAACGATCCTAATGCATTGCAAATTGATCTGACCAATATACGAGGTCAGTTCCCTGTTCTCGGGGTATGTTATGGTGCGCAATACCTGGCTCATTCTTCGGGCGGAAAAGTAGAAGCGTGCGCAAGTCGGGAATATGGGCGTGCTCATCTTGACTGGCATAAAGAGGATGATATCCTGTTTAAAGGGGTTCGTGTGAATTCGACTGTTTGGATGTCTCACGGAGATTCTATTACAAATGTACCGGAGTCTTTTAAACTGGTGGCCAGTACAAAAGAAGTGAAGTTTGCCGCTTTTAAAGTGGAAAACGAACAGACGTGGGGTGTGCAATTCCATCCGGAAGTTTACCACAGTGAAGATGGAACAGCTCTTCTGAATAATTTCGTGCAGAATATCTGCGGATGTGCGCAAGACTGGACTCCGGCTTCTTATATAGCAAGTACTATAACTTCGCTACGCGAACAATTAGGCGACGACAAGGTAATCCTTGCTCTTTCGGGAGGTGTGGATTCGACTGTCG
>JAVWBH010000076.1:6608-10574 GCA_036649595.1 Bacteroidales bacterium | reverse complement strand
CATTCTCAATCGTTGTTCTTCGACCTGAGATTTCAGAATGGCTTCGTCTCCTACAATCCATACAACTTCATCTACCACATTCTCCTGAGCGAAGACTTGACTGGCAGAAAACAGAACAAGTAAAAGCGATAACCCTTTAAATAACTTACGCATCGATTTTTTCTAATTTATATTTTTTATTTCAGAGTCTTCCGACTCCTTTCCATAGAATACTATTTTGTTGTCACGCAAAGCCTTCTGATAAAGCTCCTCCTCCACGGTCCGGATAAATCCTTTTTTCTTCTGATTCAGCAACTTCTCCCGGATTTTACCTCGGGCATATTCATAAGGCTGCTCTTCTCCCGCCGCTTTATATGTTTTAATAAACAGATAATACCAATGATCTCCCCGTGCAACCTCTAATGACTTGTTTTCTTTCAGAAAGCGATTGCCATTCGTAATTTCATAAGGGATATTTTTCATTATCTGATCCAGCGACTCCCAACGATCAAAGAAATATTCATAAACCAACGCATTGCGCAATGAATATTTTTCAATTTTCTCCAGCGTGTCGTCATTCACCTTTTTCATCCACTTCTTCACTTCATCCAATTGAGGGGCATCTGCCGGCACTTTTAAAAAAAGGCCTTTTACAATCGGCTTCTCTAAAATAAAGTCTTTCCGGTGAAGTTGATAAAATTCTTCCAATTCCTGTTCAGACAATGCGGCAGCCAAGCGTTCATTAACCAGTTGCTTCTCATATTCAAAAATGATCAGCCGGCGTTTATAATCTTCGGCTTCCCGTACAATTTCATCTAACTGGTTGATATTATTTTTTGCTTTTTCATATAGCAACGTTTCTTCAATCCAGTTTCGGACAAATACGTCCGCCAAACGGGTACTGTCTTCTTTCGACAAACTTTGTCCGATGGCTTTTTGCAATTGCTCGCGGGTAAGTCGTTGTCCGGCAACTTCTACTATCGTATTCTTCTCATCTCCTGCCGGGCGGTTCTGACAACCAATCACCAACAAAAAAAACAAAAAAGAAAATCCAAAGAAAATAAGTTGTCGCATAGCCTTGTGATTAATCCGATTACCGTTCTGAAAAAGTCAGGTAAAAATACGATAAATTGATGTGGATTAAAGAGGCTTAACCGTTTTTAAAACATCTTCGTTTATTTCAACGGCATTTTTCTTCTTTAATTCCTGAATCCAGATCTTTTCAAGATAAGTCTGATAGTCGGCCGTTACCAGTCCGCGCACATCTTCATAACTTTCCGGACCTCTTTTCAGTTTTTTGCCAGAAAAGAACGACACCGGGAAATGATGGTTTTCCGGGAGATCACCCTCTTTAAAACGAAGTGCATCCACTACCGGATTATCGCCTTTGGCATAAAGTCCTTTTTGTACACGAACAAACTGAATAGAATCATTATTCAACTCCCGGCGTAAAACGATCGCAACAGAATCCGCAGGTGCTTTTTTGATAATCTTCCGGGCCTGTTCTGCCACCGATTCGTTTTTACACTCCACGACGAAACCTTTAAATTTCGGAGCATCCCAGCGATAAGATTTCTTATTCTTCTTGAAGTAACGTTGCAGGCCGGCAACATCCTGCGAAGCCTTTTCCCACACTTCTTTGTTACTTACTTCGAACAGTAAAATTCCGTCACGGTATTCCCGCATCAGATTACGGAAATCCGCATATTTATTTTCCAGCTGAGAATCCTCATAAGCAATAATCGTAGCGTCGATAAAAGCCTTTTTCTTCTCAGCCAGGATATCCTGATGAGAAAATTGATTGCTTCCTTTATGTGTACGGAGGTATGCCGCAAAGTCTGCCGTAGTATAGGTCTTTCCGGCCAGCGACATCATTGGGGCAGCCAATCCGGCAGCTCGTTCACAGAAAACAGAATCAACAGGAGAGTAATCCAGAGCTAACTGATTAAGCGCTTTTTCGCCCTCCGGCTGCATACTAAAACGATATGCATCCTTCAGCTTGGCAATCAGGGCATCGTGCCCTTTCGATCCTCGTTCATCACGCGCGATACGGCGCAAAATATCTGATTTCTTTGCATCATACGAATCAATCCCCCTACGATCCAATAATTTGGCAATGTGCCAGCCATAAGGCGAACGGAATGGTTTTGTAATACTGCCCTTATCGGTCAGAGCAAATACTTCTTTCTCAAATTCTGGCACCATCCGGCCTGCGCCAAACCATGGCAGCTCACCGCCATTGGTACCCGAATTCGTATCATCCGATTCATTTTTTGCCAATTCCGAAAAATCGGCCCCTTTTTGTAACTGGGCGTAAATCTTATCAATTGCCTTCTTTGCCTCCGCAAGGGCTTTTTCGTCTGCATTGCGCGGAGTCATTTTCATGATATGCGAAGCCAGTACCTCACCCGGATCCTGCCGGCGATCTGTCACCCGAAGCAGGTGATAGCCGAATTGCGTCCGCACCGGTTCACTAATCTGGCCTACCGGAGTATTATATGCAGCCGTTTCAAACGGATAAACCGTCATAAAGCCTGAAATATATCCCAGATAGCCGTTATTTTGCTGTGCAGAAGGATCTTCAGACACTTCTTTGGCCAACTTTCCAAAATCATATCCTTTTTCGAGCTTCTGCTTGTAAGCGGTAATTTTATTGTACACTTGTTTCACCTGCGCTTCAGAAGCGTTCGGGTCCAGCCGCAACAAGATATGGCTCACTTCCACATTCTCCTTCATGCGGTCATAAGCCTCACGGGCCAATGCTTCGTCTACCGTTTTATCAACCAGATAAGGCTGTGCCAACTGTTTTCGATATCCGGCCAACTCAGTCATAAAAGCCTTGGTAGTATCAATACCCCGACTCTCTGCTTCGGCTACTTTTAATTTGAAATTAACAAACAGATTCAGATATTCATCCAGGTTTTTCTGTTCGGCAACTTGTTGCTGAGTATTTTTATGATATATATATTCAAACTCAGATTTCTTAATCTCCTGACCGTTTATTCTCATCAAAACGGGATCTCCTTCCCCGTAAACAGACACGGATAAAGCTGATAGGGCCAAAGTGGTTAATAGAAATTTCGTTTTCATTTCCGACTATTTTAAGTTATATTAGTTATACGTAATTTAAAGGCTACTAAATAACGCGTCAAATATAAAAAAATTATATCATTCAGATCATAAGTTAACAGAAGTATTCAAGGATAGTTTTCTGCTATTCACGGTTTTTGGGAGCTTATCAAACGAAAAAAGGTGTTTTCGGAAAAACCGAAAACACCTTTTTGTTTTATCTCGCTTACATGTTATGCTTTTATTCTCCGCGGCTATAGTTAGGAGCTTCACGCGTAATCGTCACATCATGCGGATGACTCTCTGCCACTCCTGCATTCGTGATTCGCGTAAATTTAGCCGTATCATGAAGGATGTCAATACTCTTGGCACCGCAATAACCCATTCCGGCACGCAGACCGCCAATCATCTGATAAATCACTTCAAACAAAGAGCCTTTAAACGGCACGCGGGCAGCAATACCTTCCGGTACTAATTTTTTCACGTCCACCTCATTATCCTGGAAGTAACGGTCTTTAGATCCTTTTTCCATGGCTTCCAAAGATCCCATACCGCGGTATGATTTAAATTTACGTCCGTTATAGATGATTGTTTCGCCCGGAGATTCTTCAACCCCGGCCAGCAAACCACCTAACATCACGCTATATCCGCCGGCTGCAATCGCTTTTACGATATCACCCGAATAACGGATACCACCATCGGCAATCAAAGGCACTCCTGTTCCTTTCAGAGCTTTCGCTACATCATAAACAGCAGACAACTGAGGCATACCAATACCGGCTACCACACGAGTCGTACAAATAGAGCCCGGTCCGATACCCACTTTAACAGCATCCGCTCCGGCCTCAACCAGATATTTAGCCGCTTCGCCGGTTGCGATATTACCAACAACCACATCAATGTGCGGGTATTTGGCTT
>JAVWBH010000076.1:4987-6598 GCA_036649595.1 Bacteroidales bacterium | reverse complement strand
ATCTACTCCGGCTTCAACCAATGCATCGACACGCTGCAGCGCATCACCTGTCACCCCTACACCGGCAGCAACACGCAAACGCCCTTTGGCATCTTTACATGCAAATGGTTTATCTTTCGCTTTCGTAATATCTTTATAAGTAACCAGACCGATAAGTTTATTATCCTTATCAACTACGGGAAGTTTTTCGATTTTGTATTCCTGAAGAATTTCAGCGGCAGCCTCCAGGTCGGTAGACTGATTCGTGGTAATCAGATTCTCTTTGGTCATAACATCGTCAATCAGACGGTTCATGTCTTTCAAGAAGCGTAAATCACGGTTCGTAATAATACCGATTAAATGACGCTCATCATCTACTACAGGAATTCCGCCGATTTTATATTCCGCCATCAGTTCCAGCGCATCTTTAACGGTGCTTCCTCTTTTAATCGTTACCGGATCATAGATCATTCCGTTTTCGGCACGTTTTACGATTTGCACTTGTTTTGCCTGAGCTTCAATCGGCATATTCTTATGAATAACTCCGATACCGCCTTCACGGGCAATAGCGATCGCAAGCTTAGCTTCAGTTACCGTATCCATCGCTGCCGAAACAATTGGAATGTTCAGCGTAATGTTACGTGAAAACTTAGTAGAAAGATCGATGTTACGAGGTAGGACTTCCGAATAAGCAGGGATTAACAATACATCGTCGAACGTTAATCCATCCATTACTACTTTATCTGCAATAAATGACATGTTGGGTATGCTTTTTTAGAATTTATTGCGTGCAAATATAAAAAGAAAACAGCAAAAAGAAAGCCAAACAATGTAACTATTTTACATTGTTTGGCTCTATTTTATCTATCAGACCTGTTAGTTCCCCATTTCAGAAAGGAATTTGATACGTACCAAACGTATTTCCTCTTCCGTAAAGTCACGGCCCAGTTCCTGATAAGCTTCTTCCAGATTATCTGATTCGGCTTCTTTAAAATAATCAAAAACATCTGCGATATGATCTTCATCCATGATCTCATTCAAGAAATAATCGATGTTGATCTTAGTCCCCGAAAATACGATTGCCTCAATCTCATCCAGTAAATCGGAAAACTCCAGTCCTTTTGAGTCGGCCAGTTCATCAAGCGCAATCTTACGATCGATACCCTGAATGATCGATACTTTCATTTTCGACTTATTCGCAACCGTACGAACCCGCAGGTCTTCCGGACGTTCAATCTCATTCTCTTCGCAATGCGTTTTGATCAGCTTCAAGAACTCTTCCCCATAGCGTTTGGCCTTACCGGCACCGACACCCGGGATATTCTGTAACTCATCCATTGTAACAGGATAAGTTGTAGCCATTGCTTCCAGAGAAGGATCCTGAAAAATCACATAAGGAGGCAACTCCAGTTTCTTAGCGATTTTCTTACGTAAATCCTTCAGCATGGCATACAAGCCTTCATCAGCAGCACACGATCCGGCAGCCTTGATCTGAGTTTCATCTTCTTCCTCTTCAAAATCATTATCTTCGACAATTTTGAATGAGACCGGTTTTTTCAGAAACTGCTGTCCGGCTTTTGTCACTTTTAGCAAACCATAGTTTTCGATATCCTTATCCAGGTATCCTGCGAT
>JAVWBH010000076.1:0-4977 GCA_036649595.1 Bacteroidales bacterium | reverse complement strand
AACGCCTGACGAATCACCGTATTCCAGGTTTTCTCATCTTCATCCTGTCCACATCCGAAAAGTTCAAGATCTTCGTGCTGGTACGATTTGACCTCTTCTGTTTCTTTTCCGATAATAACGTCTATAACGTGATCTGATTTAAATTTTTCTTTCAATACGATTACCGTTTCAATAACCGCGCTTAATAAATCTTTAGCTTCCACTTGTTTTTTGGGATTTAAACAATTGTCACAATTTCCACAATTTTCTTCCTTATATTCCTCGCCAAAATAATGTAACAACGATTTGCGTCTGCAAACAGATGATTCGGCGTATCCTGCCGTTTCCAACAACAATAATTTCCCGATTTCCTGTTCGGCCAACGGTTTATTTTGCATAAACTTCTCCAGTTTCTGCAAATCTTTATAGGTATAAAATGCGATACATTTCCCTTCTCCGCCATCACGGCCGGCACGACCGGTCTCCTGATAATAGCCTTCCAGACTTTTCGGTATATCGTAATGAATTACATAACGAACATCCGGTTTATCAATCCCCATACCGAAGGCAATCGTAGCTACGATAACATCTACCCTTTCAAGCAAGAAAGAATCTTGGTTCTGACTACGCACGCTTGAATCCATTCCGGCATGATAAGCCAGCGCATTGACGCCGTTTGCCTTCAGAATTTCTGCAAACTCCTCAACTTTCTTTCTGCTCAGACAATAAACGATACCGGATTTACCCTCTTGAGATTTTATGAACCGGATAATATCTCTGTCTACATTTTTTGTTTTAGAACGTACTTCATAGTATAGATTCGGCCGGTTAAAGGAGGATTTAAATACCTTAGCGTCCAACATCCCCAGGTTCTTCTGAATATCATGTTGCACTTTAGGTGTAGCGGTTGCGGTTAAAGCAATCACCGGTTTTTGCCCGATCTCATTGATAATAGGACGAATACGCCGATATTCCGGTCTGAAATCGTGCCCCCATTCTGAGATACAATGAGCTTCGTCGACAGCATAAAACGAAATATTTATTTGCTTCAGAAACTCAATATTCTCTTCTTTGGTCAACGATTCCGGCGCAACATACAATAACTTAGTCTTACCGGAAAGAATATCGCGGCGCACCTGTTCAATAGCCGATTTATTCAACGAAGAGTTAATGAAGTGAGCCACCCCGTCATCTTCGCTAAAATTTCGCATTGCATCCACCTGATTTTTCATCAAAGCGATCAAGGGTGATATCACAATGGCCGTTCCTTCCATTAACAATGACGGAAGCTGATAGCAAAGCGATTTTCCCCCTCCGGTAGGCATCAATACAAATGTATCGTTCCCAGCCATCAGGTTCTGAATTATTATCTCCTGATTCCCTTTGAATGTATCAAAACCAAAGTGAGTTTTAAGACCTTCGGCCAGATTTACAGATTTTATCATACAACAAAATTGATTATCAATAGAGGCTACACTTCTTTTCCGACGCGCTACCCTATAAACAAAGGTATATAGAAGTTCAATATTCACATATATTTTCTGAAATATTTTTCTTCTTTCCGCACCCCTCTATGCGATATTTTTTACTATTGCTTTTTTATTCCTGACGCAAATGTTCCATATTGGCCTTATTCATCTTTTCTCGCGCATAATCAAGCGTAATATGCAGTTGTTTATCTTCAGTCGAAGGCATATCAAACATCGCATCAATCATTATTGTTTCTGCAATCGAACGAAGACCACGGGCTCCAAGCTTGAATTCCATCGCTTTTTCTACTATATAATCATATACTTCCGGGTCAAAGATCAACTCGACGTCATCCATCTGGAATAATTTCACATACTGTTTGATAATCGAATTTTTCGGTTCCGTCAAAATTCGGCGCAAAGCTTCTTTATCCAACGGATTCAGATATGTCAGAATCGGCAAACGGCCGATAATCTCCGGAATCAGTCCGAATGACTTCAAATCCGTCGGTGTAATATATTGTAATAAATTTTCGCGATCTACCTCTTTTCGCTCACGGCCAGCCGAATATCCCACAGCACGGGTATTCATGCGTTGTCCGATTTTCTTTTCAATCCCGTCAAACGCACCTCCGCAAATGAACAGTACGTTTTTCGTATTGACCGGAATCATTTTCTGGTCAGGATGCTTACGACCACCCTGCGGCGGCACATTTATCACTGATCCTTCCAATAATTTCAAAAGGCCCTGTTGAACCCCCTCGCCGCTTACATCACGTGTAATAGACGGGTTATCCCCTTTACGGGCTATTTTATCTATTTCATCAATAAACACAATACCGCGTTCTGCTTCTTCCACATTATAGTCAGCAGCCTGCAATAAGCGGCTCAGGATACTCTCAATATCCTCACCCACATATCCGGCTTCTGTCAATACGGTAGCATCAACAATCGTAAACGGCACATGCAGCACGTGAGCTATCGTCCGGGCCCAGACCGGTGTACCCGTACCGGTCCGGCCAACCCTGATGCGCTTCGATTTTTCCCGCGCCACCTCCGCCTCAGACACCGGTTGCAGCAAACGCTTATAATGGTTAAAAACAGATACGGCAAGATATTTCTTTGCATCGTCCTGTCCGATCACATACTGATCAAGGAATTTTTTAATTTCCATCGGGCGAGGCAAATCGGCTTTTGTAAACCCGAGGCTGCCACTTTCTTTCGCGCCTTTCAACAGAGATTCTTTCACAATCTCAGAGGCCTGTTGAGCACATTCCTCGCAAATATTTCCATTTACTCCGCTAATAAGTAGCTTTACCTCCTGACGTGTTCTACCACAAAAGCTACATTTATCTATTTGTTTTGCCATTTCTATAATTTATTTTTTTGCACGGACCAATATTTCATCAATCATGCCATAAGCTTTCGCTTCTTCAGCAGTCATCCAGTAATCACGATCCGAATCTTTCTCAATCCGCTCATAGGTGTTATGCGAATGATCAGCTATAATCGTATAAAGCTCCGTTCTCAGTTTCTGGATTTCACGCAATGTGATTTCCATATCAGACGCCTGTCCCTGCATACCACCCAGTGGCTGATGAATCATCACCCGTGAATGCTGAAGAGCAAAACGTTTTCCTTCCTGACCTGCAACAAGAAGAACCGAAGCCATAGAGGCAGCTATTCCAGTACAGATAGTCGATACATCACTCTGAATATACTGCATGGTATCATAAATACCCAATCCGGCATGTACACCTCCGCCCGGACTGTTCAAGTAGATTGAAATATCCTTACCCGGATCTGCAGAATCAAGATATAGCAACTGTGCCTGAATCACATTCGCCGTATAATCGTCAATCTGTGTCCCCAGAAAGATAATACGGTCCATCATTAAACGCGAAAACACATCCATTTGAGCCACATTAAGCTGACGCTCTTCAATAATTGTGGGAGAAATATAACTGCTTGTCACCTGAGTATACTTATCCAAAGCGTTGCCATTCATATTTAAATGTTTGGTCGCGAACTTTCTGAAATCATTCATAATTTTAATATTTGATGTTCCTTACCTATACAAAGATATATTTCATTTTGTTTGTTCCCAAAACAGGATAAAGATAATATCGCATAGTTTATAAAAAACAGGTAGAGACGCCCCCTTAGGAACGTCTCTACCTATTTTTTTATGTCAGAATAAATTATTTATTCTCGAACATTTTCTGGAAATCTTCTACGCTGATCTCTTTTTCGTCCAAAGACACAAGACCTTTCAAAGTAGCGATTACTTTATCTTCAGTAGCACGGTCAATCAGATTACGTGCAGTTTCTTTGTTCTGCAACATCTGTTTTGCATAGTTTTCCAACAAGTCAGCCGGAACATTAGCCATACCATACTGAGCGAACTGAGCCTGAGTAGCTTTCTTAGCAAGATCCATCAAATCAGCTTCTTCGACTTTGATCTCATATTTCTTAACAAGCTGTTCTTTGATCAGGTGCCATTTCAATTCAGGAAGCATTTTTGGCATTTCTTCTTCAACCTGAGCTTCTGTACGGTCTTCACCTGTTGCAACCATCCAGCGTTTTAGGAATTCAACCGGCATTTCCAGTTCTCCAACTTTCGCTTCAATTACAGTACGAACGTCTAGTCCGAATTTATAATCACTTTCAGGTACAAGCTGAGTAGCAATCAGTTCTTTTACTTTCGCAACAAATTCTTCTTCAGTTTTAACCTCTTCACCGAATACGTTTTTGAAGAATTCTTCATCTTTCGCTGCAGGAACGAAGTGAGAAATTTCAGTTACCGTAAAACGGAAGTTTGCGTCGATACCGGCAACATCTTCTTTCTTCATTTTCAAGATAGAAGCAAGTTCCGCTTCATTTCCGTTAGCAGCAGCTGCCGGGTTGAAGTCGATTGAAGCCAATTTCTTAACATCAGCAAATTTTGCTTTTTCTTCTTCGTTCTGGAAATAAGATGGCATCAAAGCTGCACCTTCAACAAGGATACCGCCTTCTTTGATGTTACCTTCAGCATCAAGTTCAGCCAAATCACCTTTCAACATATCTTTGTCGCCGGCTTCTTCAACTTGCTCGTAAGTTCCGAAACGTCCCTGAAGAGCTTCTGTTTGTTTTTCTACCATCTCGTCTGTTACAGCGATATTGTAGAAAGGAACTTTATCTTCTTTTGAAAGTTCAATCTTGATTTCAGGAGCCAACGCGATATCAAATTTGAATACGAAATCTTCCTGTGTATCAAAATCGATGTTAGCCTGTTCTGCGCTTGGCATTGGTTCACCAAGAACATTCAAGTTGTTTTCACGGATAAATCCGAATAATTTTTCAGAAACCTGTTTGTTGATTTCATCAGCTACAGCCTGTTTTCCAAACATTTTCTTCACCATACCCATTGGAACCATTCCTTTACGGAATCCAGGGATATTTGCTTTCTGACGATATGTACGAAGGCCTTTTTCAACCTGTTCCTGATAATCAGCTTTTGTAATCTCAATTGTGATTACTGCATTAACAT
>JAVWBH010000075.1:3425-10737 GCA_036649595.1 Bacteroidales bacterium | reverse complement strand
ATTCAGATCACCCCCCTGTAAACTCATTTCTGCTTTCCGACGCAGGGTTTCATACAACATCATCTCTTTGGCCGATAATTCTACCGGGTGTATGATTTCTGTTTTACCAGGAAGTTCGTTGAGGACCTCATTCTTTGTTCGCCGTAATATAAACGGAGAGAGTATCTTTTTCAGAAGTCGTTGCTGTGCCTTATCTTGGCGCAATTCTATCGGTACGATAAAACGCTCACTGAAATTCTGAAAGGTACCGAGTAATCCCGGGTTAATAAACTCGAACAAATTCCATATCTCGCTCAAATGATTCTGTACCGGTGTCCCGGTAAGGATCAGCCGAAAGTCTGCTTTTAACTTCATGGCTGATTTTGACATTTTCGTATTTCTGTTTTTGATGGTATGCGCTTCGTCAAGCACCACCATGCTCCATTTTTTATTACACAGGTTTTGTTCTTCCATTACCAGTAATCCGTAGGTCGTAATCACCACCTCAAAATCGGCTGCTTCAGAAATCAGCGTGCTACGTTCGCCAGAAGTCTGATTCAGATTCCTGACGGAGAGTGACGGCGCAAAACGAATAATTTCGTTTTCCCAGTTAGATAGGACAGAGGCCGGGGCGACAACAAGTATCGGACCGTTTTCGGCCTTAGACAACATAACCGAAATAGCCTGTACTGTTTTTCCTAATCCCATATCGTCTGCCAGGCAAGCTCCGGCGCCCCAGTCGGCCAGACGGGAAAGCCATCTGAACCCTTCTTCCTGATACTCTCGTAGGCTGGCCTGCAAGGTATTCGGAAGCAGATAATCGGTCTTCGACACGTCGGCTATCCGTTTTATCAGTTTCTGATAGGCCGTATCTTTCGAGAGTTGAATTCCCCCTTTCTCAAGGCTTTCCAGCAAAGGAGCCGAAAATTCAGATAATTGATATTTTCCTTTCTGGAGGAACATAAAGCTGTTAAGCTCTCTTAGCTGTTGTCGGAGTTGTTCTGTAATAGCCAGGTAATCGGTTCCTGTCAGATGAATGAAGCGACTTTCTGATTCCGATACTTTTTTCATCAGTTCAAGGATATGCATCTCTTCATTTTTACTGATAGACAACGCCCCGTCAATCTGAAACCAGGTATTCTCACCTTTTACCGAAACAGAGAAATCTGATGATGAAGCATAATGGCGGATATTCATTTTTACTCCTTCCGGCCACTCAATCCGGACCAGATCTCCGAGTTGATTTAACTGTTCGAGGAGTTCGAGGCAATCGGTAATACTTTCGAGGATTATTACATCTGTCGCTTCAGATTTCAATTCATTGAAAATATGGCTGATGACTTCTTGGTTTTGAATCTCTTTACGAAAATTTCTTAAGGCCTGTACCGGTATTCCTTCTACATGTCCCATCACGCTTCGATTGCCTACTCCGGCCTTGCAATAGGGCGGATAATCACAAAGCGGCTTAACAAATAATTCTGCTTTATAGTGCTCACCCAATGGCAGTATCTGCACAACAGGAATGGTGTTTCCTTCTTTTTGTTGTACTGATGGCTGATTTTCAATCAGATCCGAATGAATATCAACCTCTTTGCTGATGCGACTAAGTAATTCTCTTAATAGTGGAGCTGCTTCCAGCGGATACTCTTTTAATTTGAGTAGGCGAAGGATAAGCTGTTGTTGTTTTACTGTCAGTTCAAGAACGCTGAAGCGAGTATTATTTTCTTCCGATACTTGAATCAGAGAATTACTTCCTGTTTCGATTACGTTTGTATCTATCCGGAAGCGGTCTGCTTCTTTTGTAACAGACAGATAAGGGGTTTCTTTAATGATTTCAACAGGCACATCGGGATTATTCTGCATGAATACCAGCGGGTATCCTGCAAGCGCAGCTATTGTTTTTTCACCTTCAAGCAGGTATTCGTAATTGTATCCCCAACGAGAGGTAACCCGGCGTGCGGTTGCTGCGATTTGTTTGTCTGTATCATTCATCTCCGGAATACCCTCTGCAAAGGTTTTAACTGCGATTTTCCGCCCACCTTTCCAGGTTATCCCGTCTTTTGATTTTTGAAGTACCGGCGTTATCTCATAGGTATCAGACAAGAGATAAATAATTCTTGATGCCGCCGTTTGGGCAACCGCTTTCGTTTTGACCACCGGTTCTGTATCTTCCAGCAATTTATTCAATACCAATTCCCACGGTTTGGGTTTGATATATTGGGGCATGAGTGGAGCCAGTGACTTTTCTTCCGGATTTAGTGACAGGTTTTCTTTCAGTTCCGGATAAAAACGGGCCGATTCTATCCAAAGTAACTTAAACTGGTCCTGTCGTATCAGATAAAGTGCTTCGTCCGTATACGGAACTTCATATTGAGTAATCTGATAATTTTTACAGATCCATGTATATAAGAGACTGTCGAGCGGATTCGTAACCCGATAAACAGCCATTCGGCTGATATCGTTTGTGAAAGCACTTTCGGACGCAGTTGATAATAATAAATAAACCGCAAAATGAAGATTATTCTCTTTAACCTCCTTTTTCTTAAGCAAAGCTTGTATTTTCTTTTTCGACTTGTCGGATCCTTCCTGAATTAAGGTAAGGGCATAGCAAAAATTATAAAATCGAAAAGGAGGAAGAGCCACCTTATCATACGGGTGAAGTTGATTATATGCTTTTATAATCTCTTCGTAAACAGCAAGAGCCTGAGGGATTTCTCCATTTACCTGTAGCCAAAGAGCATGTGCGAGTGCACCCGGTAACGTGGTACGTCCGATTTGCTCCCATTGCCGGATATTGGCATGGAAAACGATACGACTAAGTGATCCCGCTTCTTCGAATACCTCTCTTTGTGCGGGTAAGAGATCCGGCATATTCAGCAAATAATGACTTAACCATACTTCGTTTACGGGGCGAAGCATGATAATCTGATTTTGAATATATTTGTCGAATAGTTCTTTTCGAAGATTAATACTGAATCCGCAATAAACGGGTATCAGTTCTTCGAAATATGGAAAGAAATAAAGTAATGACAGAAGTGTCGGGTTTAGCATTACTTCATCATTGAAAATCCAGTCCTCCTTTTTGCTGATAAACAAGTAAAACCGGTTGAGGAATTCCTTAATAAAAGGCGAATCAATATACTCTTTGTTCTCATTAAAAAGTTTTTCTTCTTTATTACGCCCTATTTCCAATAAGATTGCCACATGATAAACAGGATGGAGTATATATTCACTGTAAATCGATTGAGCCCGGACTATTATACCGGCTTCCTGCATTTTTTTGAAGAAATGGCGACAATCATTTGTGCTTTTTTGAAAAAACTCAAAATTCCATACCATATCGCTCTCCGAAAACTCTTCCATATAAAGCGCAAGGATTTTTAATGCCTGTTGTTCGGGAGAGGTCAGCTGTTGTAAGGTATGATATACGGCAGCAGTTTTGCCGGGATCAATAGTTTGCATAAGGTTCTGATAAGATTAGTTGACAAAAAGGTCGATTACACCCAAGGTCAGCCACATCCACAAATAATATTTAAGAAATTTGCCGGCGAGCATGGCTACCGACACAATGGCAAAGTTAGAACGCATCAGGCCGAAAACCACAATGATAACATCGCCGATAAAAGGAACAAAAACAAAAAATGCCAGCCATGCGCCTTTCCCTTCAAGAAATCGGTGCATTTTTTCTACCTTCTCCTGTTTGATACGCATGTATTTGGTAATCCATTCCATGCGTCCCAGATATCCGAGATAATAGCAAGTCATTCCACCCAGTAAATTACCCAGTGTGGCTACTAAGAGTACCCACCATTTATTTAGTCCGAGTGCAAGTACTGCACTCATTACAAGTTCCGAGTTGGCCGGAACAATACTTCCTGCCAGGAATGCTGAGAGAAACATTCCGAGGTATCCCCAATCTGCTAATTGATCCATAAATTAAAAACATATGCCGTTAAGTAGGCGCCTATTATGAGTAAAAACAAAAATGTAGTGAGTTTGGTCTGAACTTTAATAAAAATATTGGATATCAGAAAAGCTTCACTAATATATAGCCATGTCAGATGGCCCGTTATATTTTTTGAATCAACAATACAAAGTGCTGCTGAATAGATGCTTAGTAGAATTAAGAAATTGTAGTATGCCTGTGTGCGTACTTTTTCGCGGAAATTGGTTACTAACAGATAACTACCGGTAATGGTAGCTAACAGGAATGTAAGTCCTAAATTTATTTTCATCGGTAGTCCGATGGCTGTTATTGCCGTAATGGCATATCCGGATAATTCCTCAAACTGCGAGAAAAAAAGAGGAGAGTCTCCTTTAAAGAACATCCAGGAAAACTGGATCCAGAACGGGGCGATCACCCCCAGTAAAGCACCCGTGAATATTTTTAGATTCCAACTGCGCATCAGCCAGAATCCGATCAGAAACAAAGGAGCATAAAGTAGTCCTTTTGACCAAAAAATACTTAGTATACCCAATAGTATCCCTACCCGGAAACCTTCTCCGGATGCAGTTTCACGCTGATAAGAGGTAAACAATACCGCGAGTGCGGGTATCCCCAATAACATGGTGAATGTTCCTTCAGATATAAACTGAAGAGAAGGATTGGTTACCTGGAGTAACAGGTAAAAAAGAAAAGGAAGATAAGTGCGGTAATGGCTGAGGGAAAAAGCTTCATTTAATTTAAAGATTCCCCAACTTCCCGCTATTGCCACCAGGAAATTTACAATAACACCCCGATGCAGATTCTCTTTTAAAGATTCAATGGGTATCCACACGCTGTTGTCTGGCTGAGCAGAGGGTAACAGATGTGAGACAAACCAAAACGTAAGACCGGATAAAACCAGCGATAGTAAAATTGCTACCGGTATTGATAAACGGTTACGTGAGATATCTTTAATAAGCGTAATCATGCAACGGGGTGTTAGGGTATAATTATAAATCGAAACCGATATCAGAGCGGAAATATTTACCCTCGAAATCGATTACTTTAGCATTTGCAAAAGATTGTGCAAGAGCTTCTTCTTTTGTTGAACCGTAAGAACTTACGGCAATAACGCGACCACCGTTTGTAACGATGTTTCCGTCAACCTCTTTTGTCCCGGCATGGAAAACAATACTATCAGTTACCTTATCAAGGCCGGTAATCACTTTTCCTTTTTCATAATCGCCCGGATATCCGCCGGAAACTAACATAACTGTAACTGCACAACGGGGATCTTCGGTCAGCACGCGTTCATTCAGATTCCCTTGGGCTACTCCTTCCAGCAGATCCACAAGGTCTGATTCGATACGAAGCATCACGGCTTCTGTTTCCGGGTCACCCATACGAACATTGTATTCGATCACAATAGGCTCACCTTTAACGCGGATCAAACCAAGGAAAATAAATCCTTTGTATTCGATATTTTCTTTTTTCAATCCTTCGACAGTAGGAATAACGATGCGCTCTTCTACCTTACGCATGTATTTGGCATCTGCAAACGGAACAGGAGAAACGGCACCCATACCTCCCGTATTTAATCCGGTATCACCTTCGCCGATACGTTTGTAGTCTTTTGCAACCGGTAATATTTTATAAGAATCCCCGTCTGTCAGCACAAACACCGAACATTCAATCCCGTCGAGGAACTCTTCAATTACCACTGTCTTGCTGGCATCACCGAACATTCCGTTTAGCATTCCCGCCAATTCCTTTTTCGCTTCGTCGAGGGTAGGTAGGATAAGTACGCCTTTCCCGGCCGCCAAACCGTCAGCTTTTAATACATAAGGGGCCACAAGCGACTCCAAAAAACGGTATCCTTCTTCTAATGTCTCCGCTGTAAAGCTGGCATAAGCTGCTGTCGGAATTTGGTGACGCATCATGAATGCTTTGGCAAAGTCTTTGCTCCCTTCTAATTGAGCGCCTACTTTCGACGGTCCGATAACCGGAACAGATGCCAGATCCGGATCATTTTTAAAGAAGTCATATACTCCCTTTACCAGAGGATCTTCTGGTCCGACTATCACCATTCCAATCTGATTCGCCAATACGAATTCTTTGATTTTGGGAAAATCGGTTGCGGACATGTTGACGTTTTCGCCTTGTAAAGCGGTTCCTGCATTTCCGGGTGCGATAAATAGCTTGTCTGTTTTTTTGCTTTGTCTGATTTTCCAGGCAAGTGCATTTTCACGCCCTCCTGACCCTAATAATAAGATGTTCATAGGTAAAGAAATTATATGATATAGTTTGAAAGATTTTATTTTAAAAAGTCATCAAAATAACGGGTTATTTTTTCGTGAAGATGTACTCTGTCTATTCCGCGTACATTGTGTTCATGTCCCGGGTAAATAAAATAATCGGGATATACGCCAACTTCAACGCTCTTTTTCAAGAAGCTCAGAGAATGCTGCATAACTACGACCGGATCCATATCTCCATGGATCATCAAAAGGCGTCCTTTCAGATTTTCTGCTTTATTCAACAGATTTGAATATGCATATCCTTCGGTATTTGTATCCGGGTGTCCCATGTAGCGTTCTCCATACATTACTTCGTAGAATTTCCAGTCGATAACCGGACCTCCCGCTACCCCTACCTTAAATATGTCGGGATAGGTAAGCATCATGTATGTAGTCATAAAACCACCATAGCTCCAACCATGGATACCGATACGGTTGGCATCGATATAAGGGAGCGATTTAAGAAATTCGACCCCTTTCATTTGGTCTTTACCTTCTTGTTCGCCAACACGCAGGTGAATTGCCTGTTCGAAATCACGTCCGCGGTTTGCCGACCCTCGTCCGTCGACCGTAAACATGACGTATCCTTTCTGGGCCATATACATATCCCATCCCCGAATTGCTCCCAGCCAGCTGTTGGTAATAAGTTGGGCATGAGGACCGTTGTATAAGTAGATAACTACGGGATATTTTTTTGCCGGATCAAAACCAACCGGTTTTGTCAGGCGGTAATACAAATCTGTTTTTCCGTCGGCGGCTTTCAGCGTACCGATCTCGATCTCCGGCATTGCATATTCTTTATATGGATTTTCAGCCTGCAGAAGGAGTGTCTGTTTCGCATTCGTAGCAGAGCGTATCATGCTTGTCCCCGGATTTAGAAGAGAGGAAAACCGATCATATAAATAGGTCCCCGATGCATTGATTTTCGTAAAATGGACTCCGGCATTCCCGGCTGTAAGTTGCTTTCGTTTACCAGATTTAATGTCGAGAACATAAAGATGAGATTCTATCGGACTTTCTTCGGTAGAAGTGAAAAAAACTTTTTTTCCTTCTTTATCAGAGCGAACCAATTGGGTTACCATCCATTCTCCCCGGGTCAGCTGCCGTTGCA
>JAVWBH010000075.1:0-3415 GCA_036649595.1 Bacteroidales bacterium | reverse complement strand
ACAGATGGTTATAGCCGTCGCGGTCGCTTTGCCAGATAAATAAATCAGGATTTCCGGGAAGGAAAAATGGCGGATTTTCTGGCTCTACATATTTCTCTGAAGATTCGGAGAAGAGTGTATACATCAATTTACCGGTCTGAGCATCATAACGGTTCAGATCCATTTTGTTTTGTTCCCGATTTAATTCAGCAATTAGAATGCTTTGATTATCAGGAGTCCATTCGATATTTGTCAGATAATGATCACGGGGCTCACCGGTTTGTAAAAAAATCGTTTTTCCTGTTTCCGGATGAAAGATTCCCACTGTAACCTCATGGCTTGTCATTCCCGCCATCGGATATTTGACAGGCATAGCCTTTCCGGTACGAGCCGCTACGTCTACCAAAGGATAATCTGTCACCATACTTTGGTCCATCCGATAAAATGCAAGTTTTTTACCATCCGGCGACCAAAATGTTCCTTTCGAAATACCGAATTCATTGCGATGGACAGCTTGCCCCCATACAATATCCGCATTCGTATCATCCGATACCTCTTTCCGTTTCCCGTCTTGTCCGATCACGAATAATTTAGATTCCTGATTAACTGCCACCCATGAGTGGTCTGTATTCAGGTCGAATCCCGAGTCTTTGTCTTGATAGGGAATTATTGCGGTAATCTTATCTTTTTTGAAATTGTATGTAAGGATTTTATTTTCGGCAAATAAAGTTGCGGTCTGAGGTTCTGCCTCCGATGAAAATGTGAGTGCAGGGAGTTTTTTCAGCGGTTTTAGCTGTATATCTTCTAATGCTTTGTTTAATCGATCGAGGGTGATGAGCGGATTCTTTTTTGTTTTACCTGCATAGTCGGTTGTCAAAATAGAATCCCCCTGGGTAAAAATAAAGTTATCACCACACCATCCTGCTCCTTTGATATCCGCAGGGCGAAATTGGTCATGTGTTTTTCCACCCGGAGTTAAATCATTCAGATCAAACTGTTTCTGTTGGGCCTGCATACTTATCATACCCGAAAAAGTTAGTAAAATTAGAGAATGGATGAATTTCATTTGAATATTTTTATAAAATATTTTGCGGTGGTAAAGATAATAAAAAACGATCTTGCGTCATGTGGTTGTGGGCGAAAGGCCCAAAAGAAAATAGAAAGGCCCTTAAGGAAGCTAACTACCTTAAGGGCCTTATTTTATCGATTAATCATCGTTTCTTGTATCATTACCTTCTTGCTCACGCTTTGGAATATTAACCATGCGGTTTGGGTTAAAGGTACGCTCGCCGCGAGGTTTGAATTCTCCGTCAGTACGAAGTTCCAATTTTCCTTCGGCATTGCGGCGGAAGTTACCAGACTTGTCATATGAACGAGTCGGGCGATCACTGTCAAAACGTGGACGGTCGCCTTCCGGACGCGGACGGTCGCTGTTAAAGCGCGGACGATCATTGTCTCTGCGTGGACGATCGTTGTCTCTGCGCGGGCGATCGTTGTTGAAGCGCGGACGATCTCCTTCCGGACGCGGGCGGCGTTCTGCACCCTCTCTGTCTCCGAATTTTTTGAAAGTGCTTTCACGGCGAGCCGGACGTCCTGTACCGGATGGTCTGCTGTCACGACGGCCTTTTGCACCACCAGCTTTGAAATCTGTGAAACGCTCTTTGCGTAACTCGCGTTTTTTGCGGTTATCACCTTCTTCAATTTCACGTTCTAATTCTTCTTTCGAGAATTCGCCACCTTCTGATTTAAAATCTTTCAGTTTCCCTGAGAAGATTTCATATTTGCGGAATTCACAATCCAATCCGCCGTTCATCAGGTCGAATTTTACAGATGGTTTCAATCCGATTTTCTCAAAACACTCTTCGCGGTAGCTCAGAATCCAGGCATCATATCCTTTAAACTGGTGTTTCAGTGTTGATCCGATCATTTCATAAAGAGAAAGGATATCTCTTGAAGAGATACGTTCTCCATATGGAGGATTCATGATCAGGGTTGTATTTTCAGGAGCCGTTTCTTCTGTATATTGCTGAAATGGCATTACTGTCAGTTCAATATGCTTAGAAAGACCGGCAGATTTGATATTTTCTTTGGCAATGCTGATTGCTTTTGGAGAAATATCCGAACCGTATATTTTAAAGTTAAATTCGCGTTCTCCTGATTCGTCATTATATAAACGGTCGAACATTTCAACATCATAATCTTTCCATTTCTCGAAAGCAAATCCCTGACGATAGATTCCCGGAGGAGTGTTCGTAGCAATCATGGCTGCCTCGATCAGTAAAGTTCCGGATCCGCACATCGGATCGATGAAGTTTTTATCTCCGTTCCATCCGGCTTTCATAATCATTCCGGCAGCAAGCACTTCATTCAAAGGTGCTTCTGTCTGATCCATGCGATAACCACGTTTATGTAGTGATTCGCCAGAAGAGTCCATCGAAAGAGTACAGGTATGGCCGGCAATATGAAGATTAAGTGCCAGGTCTGCATTCGTGATGCGTACAGACGGACGTTTTCCGAATTTCTCCTGGAAGTAATCTACGATAGCGTCTTTTGCGCGGTATGTTACAAATTTGGAATGACGAAAATTGTCAGAGAAAACGACCGAATCAATAGAAATTGTCTGATCAGCTGCAATATAATTCTCCCATTTTACGGTTTTCAGGAATTCATATACTTCATCTGTATTGGATGCCGTAAAAGTCTGAATCGGTTTTAGGATACGCAAAGCAGTACGCAAATGTAAGTTTGCTTTGTACATCAATTCTTTGTCACCGATAAAAGATACCATACGTTTTCCTTGTTCAACCTCTTCACCTCCTATGGCAATAATTTCTTGCGCCAGTACATCTTCCAGTCCCTGGAACGTTTTGGCAATCATTTCAAATTTTTCAGTGTTCACCTCTAAATCGTTATTAAATCGGGGAGAATACCCCATATATGTTTTATCTTATTTTTTTGGCTTGGATTGGTGTATGCATGCTCCTGCGGGAACGTCCTGGGTAACCCAGATATTACCGCCGATTACAGCTCCGTCACCAATTTTAACACGGCCCAGAATAGTCGCGTTAGAGTAAATGATTACGTCATTTCCGATTATCGGATGGCGATCAATGCCTTTTATCGGATTTCCGTTTTCATCCAACGGAAAGTTGCGGGCTCCTAATGTCACACCTTGATAAAGGGTAACATGGTTTCCCAGGATAGCTGTCGCTCCGATTACCAGACCGGTACCATGATCAATGGTGAAAGAAAGGCCGATCCGAGCCCCCGGATGGATATCAATGCCCGTTTCCGAATGTGCCATTTCGCTGATCATACGGGGTATAAGCGGTACATCCAGCTCAAGGAGTTTATGGGCGATGCGATAATTGCAGATGGCCCGTAATCCCGGATAGCAAAAAATTACTTCCGCATGGCTGTGGGCAGCCGGATCATT
>JAVWBH010000074.1:0-10767 GCA_036649595.1 Bacteroidales bacterium | reverse complement strand
AGAGCCAGGGGAATCAATAACGGAATGATAATGGCATTAAAAATTACAGCAGAAAGAATAGCGCTTTCGGGGCTATGCAAATTCATAATATTCAGGGCGGCCAATTCCGGGATAGAAACCATAAACAGGGCCGGGACAATAGCAAAATACTTCGCTACATCATTTGCTATCGAGAAAGTAGTTAAGGTACCCCGTGTCATCAACAACTGCTTCCCAATCTCTACAATCTCTATCAATTTTGTGGGATCATTATCCAGGTCCACCATATTCCCTGCTTCTTTTGCGGCCTGTGTTCCACTATTCATGGCCACCCCCACATTTGCCTGAGCCAGCGCAGGCGCATCATTCGTACCATCACCCATCATCGCCACCAGCTTACCCGAATTCTGCTCTTCCCGTATATATTGCATTTTATCTTCCGGACGAGCCTCGGCTATAAAATCATCCACTCCCGCCTTATTGGCAATAAATTTAGCCGTCAACGGATTATCACCGGTTACCATTACCGTTTTCACCCCCATTTTACGCAACCGCTCAAAACGCTCTTCAATACCGGGCTTAATTACATCCTGCAACTCAATGATGCCTGCTACCTTTTTGTTTACACAAACAACAAGAGGCGTACCCCCGTTACCCGAAATTTCACGAATCAACTCCTCACCCTGTTGCGGAAAACAATTACCGGCGGATTCTGTCATTTTACGAATCGTGTCGAAAGCACCTTTCCTGATCTCAGTTCCGTCACACAGATCGATACCCGAACAGCGGGTTTCGGCGGTAAACTTAACCATGCGGGCTCCTGTGATATCAATGTCCGTTTGCAAATGGTTTTCACGGGCTAATTCAATAATTGATTTACCTTCGGGCGTCTCATCAGCGATAGACGACAGGACACAATATCCTATAAAATCTTTGAAATCGCCTTCCATATCCGGAGTTGGCCAGAATTTGGTTGCGCGCCGGTTGCCAATTGTAATAGTACCGGTTTTATCCAGCAATAACGTATCTATATCACCCGCTGTTTCTACTGCTTTCCCTGACTTGGTAATCACATTTGCCTGCAATGCGCGGTCCATACCGGCAATTCCAATTGCAGACAGCAATCCACCTATCGTAGTAGGAATCAAACACACAAACAAAGAGATAAAAGCGGCAATTGTAATCGTAGCACCCGAATAATCGGCTAATGGCTTCAGCGTTACACATACAATCACAAATACCAGCGTAAATCCGGACAAAAGGATCGTGAGGGCGATCTCATTCGGTGTTTTTTTACGAGAAGCTCCTTCCACCAAAGCAATCATCTGATCCAGAAAGCTTTCGCCGGGCTGTGTTGTTGAGATTACACGAATACGATCGGATAATACTTTTGTCCCTCCCGTAACGGAACTTTTATCTCCACCTGCTTCACGAATGACAGGTGCACTCTCGCCGGTTATCGCGCTTTCATCAATAGAAGCTAAACCATCGATTATTTCGCCGTCGGCAGGAATAACGTCTCCTGCTTCACACTCAAAAATATCTCCTTTTTTCAGCCGGGCGCTGCTCACGATAACAATCTTATTGCCGTCAACCAACTTAGCCGGAGTCTCCTGACGGGTTTTCCGAAGGCTGTCTGTTTGAGCTTTGCCCCGCGCCTCAGCAATCGCTTCGGCAAAATTGGCAAATAACAACGTCATAAAAAGAACAACAAAGACAACCGCGTTGTAACCAAAACTGCCCTGACGAATATCCACGAGAGAATATAGCGTTACGAAAAACATGATTAAAGTTGCGACTTCGACTGTAAACATGATCGGATTCTTAACCATGATTCGCGGATTGAGCTTTACAAACGACTGTTTTAAGCTACTGATAACTTGCTCTTTCTTAAACAAAGAAGCGGATTTTTTATTATTCATATAAGTCTTGTTCGATAAGGTTATAAACTCAGATACTCGGCAATTGAGCTGAGGGCATGAACAGGAAAGAACGAGAGAGCTGCAATAATCACAATCACGGCAAAAGTCATCACTCCGAAAGTCGCCGTATCGGTTTGTAGGGTACCTCTGCTTTCCGGTATAAATTTCTTTTCGGCGAGTAATCCGGCAATAGCTACCTGTCCTATAATCGGAACAAACCGGCTAATTATCAATACCAAACCGGTAGTAATATTCCAGAACAGGGTATTATCTCCTAATCCTTCAAAACCAGATCCGTTATTTGCAGCCGACGAAGTATATTCATATAAAAACTCGCTAAGTCCGTGGAATCCGGGATTATTTAGCCAACCGCCTTCTGATGCCACAAAGGCGGGAGCATGAACAGATAAATAGGCAGCTAATGCTGTTCCGGTAAGAATCAGCAGCGGATGGAGCAACGCTATGATCGTTGCAATCTTCATTTCGCGGGCTTCTACTTTCTTTCCCAAAAATTCAGGCGTACGTCCAACCATCAACCCACTGATAAATACCGCAATAATAATAAACGTATAATAATTAAGCCAACCTACCCCAACACCGCCAAACCAGGTATTGATCTGCATATTCAACATCTCCACCAATCCGGATACCGGCATCATGCTGTCATGCATTCCGTTTACAGAACCATTTGAAGTAACCGTGGTTGTCACACTCCACAAGGCTGTGGCCCCGGCTCCGACCCTCACTTCCTTACCTTCCATGGCCCCGTTATGCTGGGCTATTCCCAACTCGTCAATGCGCGGATTGCCGTTCATTTCTGAATATGTATTTATTCCGACTCCTACGAGATAGGCAAAAAGCATCACGCCAAAAATACTATATGCCAATTTCCGGCGCTTCATATAAAACCCAAGGGCAAAAATCATGGCCATCGGCAAAAGCAAAATAGAACAACACTCAACAATATTTGATAAGAATGTCGGATTCTCAAGAGGGTGAGATGAATTTGCGCCGAAATATCCGCCTCCATTCGTTCCCAACTGCTTAATCGGCACAATAGCCGCGACCGGCCCTTGTGAAACCTGTTGTTGCACCCCTTCCATTGTGGTGATCTCCATCTTTCCGCCAAAACCCATCGGTACTCCCTCTATTATCAGAATAAATCCGACAACAAGGGATAACGGGAGTAAAATACGCGTACAACTCCTTACCAGAAAATACCAAAAATTTCCGATTGTATGTGTTGTCCGGAGAGACATAGATTTCATCACACCCGCCATGGCCGCCATCCCGGTAGCTGCCGTAATAAACTGAAAAAGCATGATTACAGACAATTGCGAAAAATAAGTAAGGTCACTCTCTCCGCTATAATGCTGAAGGTTGCAGTTTACCATAAAACTAATACAAGTATTGAAGGCCTGGTGGACAGACTGCCCGGGATTACCATCCGGATTAAGGGGTAAGAAACCCTGCCCTACCAATATAACCATCCCCCAGATAAACCACACCATATTAAGGCATAGAAGAGCCTTCAAGAATGTTTTCCAGGTCATTTCTTCATCCGGGTTTACACCGGCCAGTTTATAAATAATTTTTTCAACAGGAGCCATAAAATCAGACCATGTATTTTCGCCTTTATAAACCTTGGCGATGTATTTTCCAAGAGGATAACTTAATGCTATCATAAGAATAATCTGTATCCCAACTCCTAATATTTCTGTATTCATCGGATCAATTTCTCTAAAACAAATTATAAATAACAATTAAAAATTTTCCGGCCGTATCAACACGTAAACGAGATAACCGAAAATAACGATACTAATAATCAACAGTATGATATACATATCCCTCTATTTTATATTTTCTTAAACCAGTCAATACATTTAAAGAAAAACCAGAAGCACACTGCTCCTCCCACTACACACAGCACAAAGCTTAACAGATCAAATTCCATAACTTTTTTATTTTTAATAGATAATATTCGTTTTCCGAATAGCTATTAAACCAAAAGCGTGCCACAAAATCGCGATCACCCGTAACAGCTTGATTACATGGCAAATAAAAAAAGGCCTCATCAGAAGTTACTGATGAGGCCTTTCCATTTTGAAAGGGTATCTTTCCAGAATGAAAATCAAATATGATATTCTTCTATTTTACGATAAAGTGTCGTTAAGCCTATTTTCATTAATCGGGCGGCTTCTGTTTTATTTCCATGGGTATGATCCAGCACACGCAAGATATGGTATTTCTCCATTTGAGACATTTCAAATTCAGACGGATTCCTCCCTTCTGAATGTACCTCAAAATGCATCTGGATTTCGACAGGCAAATCATTAATCGTTATTTTATCGCCATCGCAAATAATAAGGGTGCGTTCAATTACATTCCGTAATTCACGGATATTTCCCCTCCAATTATATTCCTCTAATCTTTTCAGAGCATCCGCATTTATTTTCTTTAACGGGCATCCCAATTTAAGAGTCACTTGTTTCAGAAAATGATCTGCCAGTAAAGAGATATCCTCCCCCCGCTCCCGTAGAGAAGGCAGTTGCAAATGAAAGACAGATAACCGGTAAAAAAGGTCCTCCCGAAAATGACCTTCTGAAATCTCTTTCTTTAAATCGCGGTTTGTCGCGGCAATAATACGGACATTGACCGAAGTCGGTTTGGTATCCCCTATTTTAATATATTGTCCGGTCTCTAATATACGCAACAGCTTAGCTTGAAGTTCAAAAGCCATTTCGCCGATCTCATCCAGAAAAATAGTACCCTGATCAGCTTCTTCAAATAAACCTTTCTTTTCTCCTATCGCACCGGTAAAGGCACCCGCTTTATGCCCGAACATTTCGCTTTCGAGCAAATCCTTACTAAAAGCCGAACAATTGATCGCTACAAAAGGATGATTATGGCGGCAACTGTTATTATGTATCGACTGTGCAAAAACTTCTTTGCCGGTTCCGGTCTCACCGGTCAGCAAAACCGGCACATCCGTAAGAGAAACCTTTTTTGCCAGATTGATCACATTTTTTATGGCCGGCGAATTACCGATAATCGAATCAAAAGAATACGGCTGACGCTTATCTGCTGCCACATTTAGGCCTTTATTCTTTAATACCTTTTCCATAGCCCGGTTTAGCAGAGGTACGATTTTATAATTATCATCCCCTTTGGTCAGATAATCGAAGGCTCCGTTTTTTATGGCTTGCACTCCATCCGGGATATTACCATGGGCCGTCAATAATATAACTTCTATATCCGGCACTATCTCTTTTATATTTGAAACAAACTCAACACCGTTTCCGTCCGGAAGAAATACATCGCATAAGGCCACATCCGGCTGATGAAGCTTTAGCATTTTCACCGCCGACCCGCAATCCTGTGCCTGACACACTTTATAGCCTTCAAGTTCTAAAACCCGGGTTAAGAGTTTTCGAATATTATCTTCGTCGTCAATGATTAGGACTTTATTATCCATTACTCCCTCTTATTTTATATATTCTGATGAAAAACCGTCCCATCTGCAGATCATTTACACCTCACTTTACCGGGCATTTCATCTCTTTGTTTATTTTAGAAATTATCTTTTTCTTCACGCGGAAGATAATCTGCCTGAATATTGGTCATACTGGACCATAAATTGAACCGGGCCTTTTCATTCATTCCTTCCAGCATTTTTATAACCTGTTTCATTTCCGGCCGACTGGAAGAACATTCATAAGGGCAAGGTTGCTTCTGCCGCACATATCCGCGCATTTGCTCTAATTCTATCAGTTCTTTTTCAGCAACCAGGCAAAGCGGCCGAATTATCGTCATCTCAAATTTATCCATTTTCAATTTGGGAGGCATCGTACCAAAAGCTCCCTGAAAAGTCATGTTCATCAATAAAGTCTGAAGAATATCATCCTGATGGTGCCCTAAAGCAATCTTATTACATCCAAGCTCTTTAGCGATGGCAAACATTGATTTCCGCCGGGTCCAGGAACACAAGAAACACGGGGATTTCCGCTTATCAGTACTCATATCAAACGACGTTTCATGATGAACGAACTGAATACCATTTTGTTCGCAATGCGTACGCAAATAGCCCAGATCCGATACATAGCCGATATTAGTCATAGACACATGAACCGCAATTACATCAAACTTCGGCTTCAATATCTTTTTACGGCGCCCCAATAGTTCGATTAACGCCAATGAGTCTTTACCGCCTGATAAGCCGACAAGAATTTTATCATTATCATCGATCAGTCGATAATCAACCATTGCTTTACGAATTTTTCGCTCAATTTTATGAAACAATTGTTCCTCTTCAGTAAATTTCTTTCCCATGCGGCAAAAATAATCATTTTCTCTTCCCATAACCGCTATCCGCAATAAACAGAAAAGCGAAGAAGAATATATACGTAAACCAACGACAACTCCGAAATGAATTATAGAGAATGACCGATAAAGATTTGATAGCCCATTTAATATTGAAAAAAGCAAATATCTGTCAAAATAATCAGCATATAAGCCTAATTTGTTTAATCTTTTTTATAATTTTACATCAAATTTATTTGTTTATGAGATTTAAGATAGTTTTATTAGTTCGAAATGAAGCGTTTGGAAATATTTTGCCGGTCAGTTACCAGTTTGAACTATCTTCATGCATTTATAAAAAGTTAACTGAGAAGAAAAAGGAATACAATGAATGGCTTGAATTGAATGGCTTTGTTGCAGATAATAACATCAAACACAAGCTTTTTTCATTATCAAATTTTTATATACCGAAGATCAAAGTAGAAGAAGACCGATTGCATGTATTGGCGCGTAAAGTTCAGTTCTGGATCTCCTTTTTGCCGGAGCGTGGAACCAGCGAATTCTTGAAAGAAATTCTTTCTGATCAGGTATTACTTATTGGCGACCGAAAATCGCAAGTTGAATTTGTTACCGAAAGCATAGAAGAAATCAATAAGGTTGAATTTCCAAAAACGATTGATTATTTATCCCTCTCCCCGATCGTAGTGTCCACTCTTCGCCAAAACAAAAGTGTTGAATACATATCACCGGAAGATCCGAATTACAGTCAGACTCTGATGAATATTTTGCTGGATAAATATAAACACTTTTACGGTCACGATTTTCCATACAATCAGACATGCAGTTTTGAGCTACTGTCGCAACCTAAAAGAAAAGGTATTTTTATTAAGCGATTCACGGAAGAAGAGACTAAAATTATCGGATATATGTATAAATTCCGGTTTAATGTACACCCCTCTCTGCATCATTTATTATACAATACCGGACTGGGAGATAAAGTCGGACTCGGATTCGGGTGCGTAGAAATCCTTAATTCTTGATAAAAATCACTGATAACATGCATAAACACTCCCTTTCAGACAAAAAAGAAGTGGTTTTGATTGTTATACGAGAATATTTCCCTTATTTTGTAATACTAAAAGTTTAATTAACAGCAATTAATTCAAGTAGCTATGACTGATGTTCTCGCAACTTCCGAATCGCTCAACGCTGAAACAACTCAGGTTAACGAAACACGGACTCAGGAATCTGCCGCCAAGGGGCAGGATACGCCTAAAAAAGAATATAATAACCGCGAAGAAGTGATCGCCCGCTTACAAATTCTGATTGGACAACCAACAGAAGAGGTAAAAGACGAAGTTGAATCACTGAAACAGCTTTATTATAAACTTCGCAAACATGAGATCGAAACGGAAAAGGCCGCTTTCATTGAAGCCGGAAATGCGGAAAACGAATTCGTAGTGGAACCGGATCCTCTGGAAGAGGGGCTTAAAATACTCTTGAATGATTTTAAGGCAAAAAAGGCCGCTGCTTTAGAAGCAAAAGAACTTCGTCGTAGAGAAAATCTAATCCATAAACAAGAGTTATTGGAAGAGATCCGTAAAATTGCTGAAGACCCGGATAATATCAATAAGTTTTTCAATGAATTTCAGGAGCTTTCCAAACAATTCAAAGAAATCACGGATATTCCGCCGACACACATCAATGAACTCTGGAAAAATTTCCAAAAATATACCGAGAACTTCTATGATCTATTAAAGATCAACAAGGAGCTTCGTGACTATGATTTCAAGAAAAATCAGGAACACAAAGAAGCCCTTTGTAATGAAGCTGAAGAGTTACAGAATGAGAAAGATGTAATTGCCGCTTTCCGTCGTTTACAAGAACTACATGATGAATGGCGTCAGACCGGCCCGGTTGCCCAGGCTTTTCGTGAAGAGCTATGGAATCGATTTAAAGATGCATCGACAAACATCAATAAAAAACACCAGCAGTTTTTTGAAAATATAAAAGAAACCGAAGCGGAAAACGAACGCCTAAAAGAAGAATTGTGTCAAAAAATCGAAAACTTCAATTTAGACGAATTAAAATCGTTCCAAGCCTGGGAAAATAAGACCAAAGAGGTAATCGCGCTTCAGGAAGACTGGAAGAAAGTAGGATTTGCCGCAAAAAAAATAAATAATCTCCTTTTTGACCGCTTCCGCAAAGCTTGTGACAATTTCTTTGCAACGAAGTCTGAATATTTTCAGGAAATGAAAGATCAGCTTTCATCTAATCTGGATCAGAAAAAAGCCCTTTGTGCAAAAGCGGAAGAATTAAAAGAAAGCACTGATTGGAAACACACTACAGACTTAATGATTGCTCTCCAAAAAGAGTGGAAAAAAGTCGGACCGGTGCCTCGTAAATATTCAGATGCTCTGTGGAATCGCTTTATCGCCGCATGCGATTATTTCTTTGAACAAAAAGAAAAACATTCGGCAAACTCCCGTTCTGCCGAACAGCAAAATATGGATGCCAAAAAGGATCTGATTGAGCGTTTACGTAAAATGGCTGAAGAAGAAAATGGAACTTCTGAGTTTAAAGATTTACAGGATGCCATGGCCGAATGGAAAAACATCGGGCATGTACCTTTCAAAGAAAAAGATAAACTATATAAAGAATACCAGCGATTGTTGGATATATTATTCCAACGATTTAACAAACAAGGAAGAAAAGCACATCTCGATAATTTTACTGCGAACGTTGGGAAATTAGCTGATGGCAACCATTCTCAAAATACACTTTATCGCGAACGCGAAAAGCTGATGCGCAGTTTCGAGCACCTGAAGGCAGAACTGAAAACATATGAAAACAATGTCGGGTTCCTTTCTTCTTCTTCAAAAGGCGGTAATGCCCTAGTTAAGGAAATGGAACGCAAAATTGAAAAACTCAAAGAAGATATGAACATCATCGCTCAGAAAATTGATGTGATTGATGAAAATCTGAAATAACTTATTGAGAAAATATATTAATTCTGCAGAGGCGCCCTAAAGGCGTCTCTGTTTTTATTTAAATAACAAACTGTTTAATATATATGACACAACTTTACTTTTCTAACAAACGGATCCTTCTTTCATTTCTGATTTCAGGATTTATTTCTTCTTTCACCTATGGGCAGACCGGATCGCAAGAACAGCCTTTGTCTATTGCTGAAGCCCTAAAAAAATCAGACAGCTCTCCGCAAACATATTGGATAAGCGGATACGTGGTCGGAGAGATGAAGGAGTATAGCAATAATAAATATATTTATGAAGTTGCCCCTCCCTTTGTGGGCAAAAAAGCGTTATTGCTGGCAGATTCAAACAATGAATACGATATAAAAAATTGCATGGTAATCGAAATACCAGATGATGCTTATCAGAACGGATTATCATTAGATGAGAACCCGGCTATCTGGAAAAAGAAATTTACGGTCAACGGCTTATTACGTTCTTACTTTACACTCCCGGGGATACGAAATATCAAAGAGCATGAATTCGAATCTTTCGATCCGGCAAATAATGAAGTCGGACTTTGGAATTTCTATGAAGACATGGACAGTAAGGATTATTCGCCCCAAAACAACAATTCAACCTTCGCAGGCGGGATCTACAAAGGGGATACCGGAACATGGTTGCTGAAAGGCGCAACGATAGGCGAAAGCGGAAAAGACACCAAATGGGGACGATCGTCAGTACGCATGCGCCTGACGGAAGGAACGACCGGCAACAAAGGCTCGCTGGAACTTTTATCTGATAAAGAAAACGGATTAGGCGAAATTCGTTTCTGGGCCGGCAACTATGAAGACGATGCTGCAAAATTATTAGCATTCTCTGTTTTTTATTCGCTTGATGAAGGGAAAAACTGGATTACCGTAGCATCTGATCATGCGGTCAAACGCGGGAATAAAGTCACCACAAACAACATGTCGGAATATCGCTTCTTTGTTAATCAGCCGGGCAAAGGGCGCATAAAAATAACAAAAGCCGACCCGACTACGGGAAGTATAAATATTGATAATATCCGGATTAGTGATTTTAAAACTCCGACCGGACTAGACCTTATTCAAGAAAAGCCCACTTGGGGACACGGCATCAAAGGCGGTATCCGGATTACAACAGACAAAGAAATGATATTATCTCTTTATTCTGTTTCAGGACACCTAATCCGCAGCATCGACACAACGCAGCCGACTGATTTTATACCTGTTCCGGCCGGGATTTATTTCCTGCATTCATCATTCGGAACAACAAAAATTATTGTTCAATAAAATAGATGCGATAAAGAATAAAATCGTCATAACGCACCTAAAGCTAAGATACCCAACACAGGGTATTGTGAGACAGTCATTTTTAAGACTGGAATAACGCTATAATATTCCACGACAATTAGATTAAAATCAGATAAAAAGGCATCCCGAAAATAATTTCTGGGATGCCTTTTTCGCGTACGGTGCGTGCAGGGATCACGTACGGTACGCAAAAAAACGACAGAAAATATAAAACCGGCTATTCTCATTTTTGGTAAATATAATACGTTTATATCCACC
>JAVWBH010000073.1:1178-10908 GCA_036649595.1 Bacteroidales bacterium | reverse complement strand
TTATAAACAGAAAAGAATCCTGATGCAGGATAACGGAATTAAGCTAACGGCAGGTATTTAGCATTAATAGAAAAGGCGTATAACGATTAATTAAAATCTTTATACGCTTTTTTATATATATCCTTTCGATTAAGAAAAATCTTTAAATAAAAACCAATTAAAAACTTTTCATAGAGACTGTTGTTCTAAAAATGTAGCAGATAGAACAGAATGCCGGATGTCTGTTTTATTCTACAAGGTAATAAATCTTATACGGTCTAATTTTAACTAACCTTACTATGAAACGTTTTACCTTCCTTGCAGCATTCTTTTTTCTCTGTTTTACACTTATATTCGGTCAAACGGAGATTAGTAAACTGCAAAGTTTCTTACAACAGCCATCGGCTGACGGTGTAACCAATGCTGAAAAACTTGGTATTACCGATTTGAACAATCCTGCAACTATGGCAGGTGTAGTGTGGAATGGAAATAATGTAACAGGTATCAACTGGTCTGGCAAGAAACTGGCAGGCGAATTGAACTTATCAGGATTCCAGTATTTATTGAACGTCAATCTGTCAAAAAATTCACTGACAGCACTTGATATTCATGACTGTCCAATTCTGGTTAACTTGGATGTTAGCCATAATAAGCTAACTACGCTGAATATGTCTAAATGTCCTAATTTACAGACAGTTGATTGCGAAAAAAATGGTTTGTCCAATCTTGCAATTTCAGACTCTACAAATTTGCGTACATTAAACTGTTCTGATAATGAATTTGCTGAGTTGGATGTACGTAATCAACCATCTCTTGTAACATTAAATTGTCAGGATGCCCGTATTCAGGTACTTCGGGTTGAAGGATGTGCTAATCTTAAAAACCTTTATTGCGGTTACAATAAATTAACCGGAATGATGCTGGTTGGAACAGATGCTCTACAGTATATTAATTGTGTCGGAAATCAGATCGACAAAATGATCCTTTCGGATGTTCCAAACTTGCAGTCTATGATGTGCGGCGGAAATAATATGACTCAGCTAGCTGTTTTAAATTGCCCAAGTTTCATCGATTTAGATTGTTCCGGTAACCAGCTGACATCTTTAAGTATGGACAAAACAATGAATCTGATTCGTATTGACTGTTCTTGGAACCGTTTGACACAATTGGATCTTAGTAACCGTACAATGCTACAGCGTGTAGTTTGTAATCAGAATCAATTGCAGATGTTGGATTTGACTTTCTGTCCGAACCTGACTTATCTGAATTGCTCAAACAACCAGATTACAGATATGCGTTTGCAGGGTGATCAGAACCTCAGAGTATTTATCTGTGGTGGACAATATTAAGAAAATAAACATCATGCGAATGGTTGTGGGTTGAAAAAATGATTTGAAAATGACCATGATGGCGCAAGGCCTGCTATTGAAAAATAGCAGGCCTTGTCATTTTCTGGAATATGTTGTTTATTTTTGAAGTCTGTCCTTGAAGGATAGACTTTTGTATTATCTCGGATAATTTAATTCAGAAAAAGAGCTGCAAAGAATGAATATCTTACTATTAGATAATTACGATTCGTTTACTTATAATATAGTACATGCAATTCGTAAATTGGGATTTGAAAATATTACAGTTAAGAAGAATGATGAAATAACGCTGGATGAAGTAGCTGCATTTGATAAGATTATTCTTTCTCCCGGTCCCGGCTTGCCCCACGAAGCCGGTATTATGTTGGATTTGATACGCCGCTATGCGCCCGAAAAGAGCATCTTGGGTATTTGTCTGGGGCATCAGGCTATTGCGGAGGCATTTGGCGGTTCGTTGCTTAACCTGAATGAAGTGTTTCATGGAGTAAGCAGTGAAGTTGTACGTATTGCCGACGATCCTGTTTTTGAAACCCTTCCCGCTGAATTTAATGTTGGGAGATATCATTCATGGATCGTGCAATCAGATTCATTACCGAGTTGTATAAATGTGACCATGACAACGAAAGATGGAATGGTGATGGCAATCGCCCATCGAATTTATGATGTACACGGTCTTCAGTTTCATCCGGAATCTATTTTAACCCCTTGTGGCGAGCGAATATTGTTGAATTTTCTACAATATAAGTCAAAGAACAGTTAAAAGCATAAACACACGCAATATCGCGCAGAATCTGCCCATAAAATATTATTTTTGCGGGATAATTCTGAGAATATTATAAATAACATAACTTTTTTATGGAAATCGCAAGCAAATATAATCCAGCCGATGTAGAGGACAAATGGTATGCCTATTGGATGGAAAATGGTTTTTTTAAATCGAAACCAGATGGTCGTGAGCCTTATACGATTGTAATCCCGCCACCGAACGTAACCGGTGTATTACACATGGGACACATGCTAAATAATACAATTCAGGATATTTTGATTCGTCGCGCCCGAATGATGGGTAAAAACGCATGTTGGGTACCGGGTACTGACCATGCTTCTATTGCGACCGAAGCAAAAGTCGTGGGCAAATTGGCTTCAGAAGGAATTAAGAAAACTGATTTGACTCGTGATGAATTTTTAGGACATGCCTGGGATTGGACTCATAAACATGGTGGAATTATCCTTGAACAGCTAAAAAAACTAGGTGCGTCTTGTGATTGGGAGCGTACTTGTTTTACGATGGACGAAGAGCGCTCGGAGAGTGTGATCGATGTTTTCGTCGACCTGTTTAATAAAGGGAAAATCTATCGTGGCGTGCGTATGGTCAACTGGGATCCGGCTGCACAGACTGCGCTTTCTGACGAAGAGGTTATTTATAAAGAAGTAAATAGCAAACTTTATTACTTACGTTATAAAGTAGAGGGCGACGATCGTTATATTGTTGTTGCAACTACCCGTCCGGAAACAATCCTGGGTGATACTGCTGTTTGTGTTAATCCGAATGATGAGCGTTACGCATGGTTGAAAGGGAAGAAAGTAATCGTTCCTTTGGTAAATCGTGCAGTTCCGATTATTATGGATGATTATGTAGAAATGGAATTCGGAACAGGATGTTTGAAAGTAACTCCTGCTCATGATGTAAATGACTACATGTTGGGTGAAAAATTCAATTTGGAAACGATTGATATCTTCAATGATAATGGTACTATCAGCGAAAAAGGCGGTATGTACATTGGTCAAGACCGTTTTGATGTACGCGAGCAGATTGAGAAAGATCTGATTGCGGCAGATTTGATGGAAAAGGTAGAACCATATACAAATAAAGTAGGATATTCAGAACGTACAAGCGTTGTTATCGAGCCAAAATTATCTATGCAATGGTTCCTGAAAATGGAAGAGCTGGCAAAACCAGCATTGGATGCGGTAATGGAGGATGATATCGTATTGCATCCGGCTAAATTCAAGAACACTTACCGTCATTGGTTAGAAAATATTAAAGACTGGTGTATTTCGCGTCAGTTGTGGTGGGGACACCGTATTCCTGCTTATTATTTGCCACAGGGCGGATATGTAGTTGCTTCTACAGAAGAAGAAGCTTTGCAACTTGCCCGTGAAAAAACCGGAAACCCTGAATTGCAGTTGTCAGATCTTCGTCAGGATGAAGATGTATTGGATACTTGGTTCTCTTCTTGGTTGTGGCCGATTTCTGTATTCGGTAATATCATGGATAAGGATAATAAAGAAATCAATTATTATTATCCAACATCCGACTTGGTTACCGGTCCGGATATTTTGTTCTTCTGGGTGGCGCGTATGATTATTGCCGGATATGAATATCGTGGCGAAATGCCATTTAAAAATGTATATCTGACAGGTATTGTACGTGATAAACTGGGTCGGAAGATGTCTAAGTCATTAGGGAACTCTCCGGAGCCACTTGAATTGATTAAGACTTTCGGTGCAGATGGTGTACGTATGGGAATGATGCTTTCTGCTTCTGCAGGAAATGATATCCTGTTTGACGAGTCACTGTGTGAGCAAGGACGTAACTTTAATAACAAAATATGGAATGCATTCCGTTTGGTAAAAGGATGGAGTGTTGATGATTCTATCGAACAGCCGGAAGCTGCCCGTATTGCAATAAAATGGTTTGAAGGCAAGTTGAGCCAGACCATCGAAGAGGTAAATGACCTGTTTGATAAATACCGTATCTCGGAAGCCTTGATGACGGTTTATAAGCTATTCTGGGATGAATTCTCTTCTTGGTACCTGGAGATGATTAAGCCGGGCTATCAGATGCCAATTGATAAGAAGACGTATGAAACGACTCTTTCATTCTTCGATTCTTTGTTGAAATTATTGCATCCGTTTATGCCATTTATTACGGAAGAATTATGGCAGTTGGTTGCAGAACGTAAAGAGGGCGAAAGTATTATGGTTCAGCCAATGCCGGCCGCATTACCTTATGACGTAGAATTTATGTCTGCTTTTGAAGCAACAAAAGAGGTAATTTCAAATATTCGAACTGTTCGTTTGCAAAAGAATATTCCGAATAAAGAAACAATGACATTGCAGGTACTTGGTGATCATGATGCTGCATTAGATGCTGTTATCGTTAAAATGGGTAATTTGGATGCCATCGAAAAGGTTGCAGAAAAAGATCCTACGGCAGCAGCTTTCCTTGTCGGAACTTTAGAGTATGCAATTCCATTAGGCAACAATATTGATGTTGAAGCGGAATTGGCAAAAATGAAGGAAGAACTTAACTATTTGCAAGGTTTCCGTAAATCGGTGACTGCGAAGTTGAGCAACGAGCGCTTTGTTAATAATGCACCTGCAGCTGTTGTAGATGTTGAGCGTAAAAAATTGGCCGATGCAGAATCGAAAATCAAATCGATTGAAGAGCGTATCGCCGGTTTGTCAAAATAATTTGATCTTCATGGATCGTACTAAATAACCGGTATCGGTTTTAGGTATAATATTTCTTTTATCAGGATGTGAGGTAACCCGCACATCCTGATTTTTTTATAATAGTTTCCGGACCTCCAAAAACAAGAAGAGCGGCATCCTGTTAATGGGATGCCGCTCTTGTTATGTATTTGCGGATGTGTTATTTGGGTGCTTTAATATATAAATAGATAGCGATTAAAGTATAAATAATATTCGGAATCCAGACTGCCACCATCGCTGAAGTACGTCCTGTAACGGCAAATGTTGAAGTTACAGTTGTAAACAGGATATAAGAAAAACTAAGTCCTAATCCAATCCCAATATTTAAACCCATTCCGCCTTTCACTTTTCGCGAAGAGAGAGCCATTCCGATAGCCGTTAGGATAAAGGCGGCGGCAATCATGGCGAAGCGTTTATGATATTCAATCTCGAAATCCTGGATATTAGCGACCCCGCGTTGTTTTTGTTTGTCAATATAACGCCTTAATTCGGGCGTGGTCATGATTTCACTGTCATACCGGGATATGAGGATGTCTGACGGTTCGAAATGAATGATCGTATCCCGGCTTGTACCCCGTTCAATCGATTCTTCCATCCCGTTAAAACGGCGGATCATATAATCTTTAATAGTCCATTGATAGGCACTATCGTATTTTATCGATTTTGCCGTCAGACGTGAAATCAGTTTCTTATTGTCAAACTTCTCTAAAGAGAAACGATATCCGGTTTTCAATCCTTTGTCATATCGTTCCATATAGGCGATTACCCCCGGTTCAACCATCAGCTGGGTATTGCGGGCATATGTCTCTTCGTATTTGTTTTTCTTATAATATTCGTTCAGAAACGCCAGGCGGTCAATGTTAGCCGGCGGAATAACAAAACTATTCAATAAGAAAGTTACAAGTGCAATTACAGCCGCCGAAATCATGTATGGTCGCATTAACCGGTTAAAGCTCATTCCGCTTGCCAGCATGGCGATCACTTCCGAGTTATCAGCCAGTTTCGAGGTAAAAAAGATTACCGCGATAAATGTAAAGAGCGGGCTGAAAAGATTCGCAAAGTATGGGACGAAATTGAAATAATAATCAAAAATAATTTTGTGGGCGGGAGCCTCTGTTCGAATAAAGGCATCCATTTTTTCATTGAAGTCAAAGACGACGGCAATAGCCAGTACCAGGACGATGGCGAAAAAATAGGTTCCCAGAAATTTTTTGATGATATAGATATCGATTCTTTTCAGCATTCGGTTTTGATATTACGCAATAGTTCGTAACAAAAATAATAATATTTTTACAGACGACGTGTCACACGTTCAATCATATCATCTTTCCAGTGCTTAAAATCGCCGGCGATGATATGTTTTCGTGCCTCCTGTGTCAACCAAACATAAAATGCAAGGTTATGAATCGAAGCAATCTGCATTGCCAGAATTTCATCTGCGATAAACAAATGACGTAAATAAGCACGCGAATAGATGCGGTCTACTTCCGACGGACCATCTGCCTGGATTGGAGAAAAGTCATTTGCCCATTTTTTATTTCGCATGTTCATGATACCGTCTTTTGTAAATAACATACCATTACGTCCGTTACGGGTAGGCATTACACAATCAAACATATCGACTCCGCGCTCAATTCCTTCAAGGATGTTTGCAGGCGTACCTACACCCATTAGGTAGCGGGGTTTATCTTTCGGTAATATCTCGTTTACCACTTCGATCATTTCATACATCTTCTCAGTTGGTTCTCCTACGGCTAATCCGCCGATGGCGTTACCATCTGCTCCTTTTTCGGCGATGTTATGCGCTGCGCGACGACGAAGTTCAGGATAAGTACAACCCTGTACGATCGGGAAAAGAGTCTGACGATATCCGTATTTTCCTTCTGTTTCGTTTACGCGTTTGATACAACGGTCTAACCAGCGTTCTGTCAGATCCAGTGAGTTCTTAGCATATTTATAATCCGACTCACCCGGAGGGCATTCGTCGAAAGCCATCATGATATCCGCACCGATAATTCGCTGAATATCCATTACTCTTTCAGGTGTGAACAAATGCTTAGAGCCGTCGATATGCGAGCGGAAATGCGCCCCTTCTTCAGTCAGCTTACGGTTGCCGGATAAAGAAAATACCTGAAAGCCGCCGCTATCTGTCAGAATCGGTCTGTCCCATCCGTTGAATTTATGTAAGCCGCCGGCCTGTTCTAATACTTCCAGTCCCGGACGCAGATACAGGTGATAGGTATTACCTAAAATAATCTGAGCTTTTACTTCTGTTTTTAACTCAGGAATGTGGAGCGCCTTAACGCTGCCCAGTGTTCCTACCGGCATGAAAATAGGGGTCTGAATCTGTCCGTGGTCTGTTGTAATCAAACCTGCTCTCGCATCGGAGTTCTTGTCGGTATGTTGTAATTCGAAATCCATTAATAAAAATTTTTTGCGCAAAGATACATTATTAGAGGGAAGAAGCAATAATATCCTGTTTGCCAAAAAGACACAACTTTCATAAATATGGACTAATAAATGTAACAAATCGTCGTTTTTTAAGTTCGGCACAAGATTTGATAAAGGCTTATTGAAAGGTTCTGAAGATGAAAGAAGCAAGATGAACTAACAACTTATTCTGGTTGTTGTAGTAGTGGATTACAGTATTGAACTTATTCAATTATTTTACTAATATGAACTTTAATAATTTCACAATTAAATCGCAGGAAGCTGTTCAAAAGGCGGTCAATCTGGTCAAAGAGTATGGACAGCAGGCAATCGAGCCGGCTCATTTGATGGTGGGAGTGCTTGATGTAGGAGAGAATGTTACCAATTTCATGCTTCAGAAATTAGGGGTTGCGATTCCTAATTTCAGGGTATTGGTCATGAAGCAGGCAGAGTCGTATCCCCGCGTAGCCGGTGGTTCGGAGCCATATCTGAGCCGGGAGGCGAATGCGGCTTTACAAAAGGCGGAAGAATACTCCCGAAAGATCGGAGATCAGTTTGTTTCGCTGGAAGCTATGTTGATGGGATTGCTGCAGGGCGGCGGTACTTTATCGAATATCATGAAGGATGCGGGTTTTTCAGAAAAAGACCTGAAAGCAGCAATAGAAGAACTGAGAAAAGGGCAGAAGGTAACTTCGCAGTCTGCTGAAGATACCTATGACGCTTTAAATAAATACGCAACGAATCTGAATGAACTGGCCCGTTCCGGAAAACTCGATCCGGTAATCGGCCGGGATGAAGAGATTCGGCGTGTATTGCAAATATTAAGCCGCCGTACTAAAAACAACCCGATTCTTATCGGAGAGCCCGGTACCGGTAAAACGGCAATTGCAGAAGGGCTTGCCCATCGTATTATTCGGGGAGACGTACCTGAAAATCTGAAAAGCAAACAAATTTATTCGCTGGATATGGGTGCGTTGGTTGCCGGCGCAAAATATAAAGGCGAATTTGAAGAGCGCCTGAAATCAGTGGTAAATGAGGTAAAGAGCGCCGACGGCGAGATTATCCTGTTTATCGACGAAATTCATACGTTGGTAGGCGCCGGTAAAGGCGAAGGAGCAATGGACGCCGCCAATATCTTGAAGCCGGCATTGGCCCGCGGAGAGTTACGTTCAATCGGAGCCACTACTTTGGATGAATATCAGAAATATTTTGAAAAAGACAAAGCACTCGAACGTCGTTTCCAGATCGTTATGGTGGATGAGCCGGACGAATTGACTGCAATCTCTATTTTACGCGGTCTGAAAGAAAGGTATGAAAACCACCATAAGATCCGTATTAAAGATAATGCGATTATCGAAGCGGTGAAATTATCGGATCGTTATATTACCGACCGTTTTTTACCGGATAAAGCGATCGACCTGATTGATGAAGCTTCCGCCAAATTACGGCTTGAAAGAGATTCCGAACCGCAGGCGTTGGATGAAATAACCCGTCAGGTGATGCAGCTTGAAATCGAGCGCGAAGCGATTAAGTGGGAGAATGATCAGAAAAAGCTTGAAATCTTAAATAAGAATATTGAAGATCTCAAGGAAGAAGAAAAGAAATTACGCGCAAAATGGCAGTCAGAGAAAGAGCTGATTGATAAGATACAGGCGAATAAAGTTGAAATAGAAAATCTGAAATTTCAGGCTGAGCAGGCTGAATTAGCCGGTGATTATGGTAAAGTTGCTGAAATCAGATATGCATCTCTTGTGCAAAAGGATTCTGAAATTAAAGAGATACAAGAACAACTTCACCGGATGCAAGGTGAAAACGCTATGATCAAAGAGGAAGTTGATTCGACGGATATTGCTGAAATCGTGTCCCGCTGGACCGGAATCCCGGTATCGAAGATGTTGCAAAGCGAAAAAGAAAAACTGATTAATCTGGAAGCAGAGCTGCATAAACGCGTTGTCGGACAGGATGAGGCTATCGAAGCGGTTTCGAATGCGATCAGACGCAGCCGTGCGGGATTGGCAGACCGTAAGCGGCCATTGGGTTCATTCCTGTTTTTAGGTACTACCGGGGTCGGAAAAACGGAATTGGCAAAAGCCTTGGCTGAGTTCTTGTTTGATGATGAAAAGATGATCACCCGTATTGATATGAGTGAATATCAGGAAAAATTTAGTGTGACTCGCTTATTCGGACCTCCTCCGGGATATGTTGGTTATGAAGAGGGTGGTCAGCTGACGGAAGCCGTACGCCGTAAACCTTATTCAGTAGTGTTATTTGATGAAATTGAGAAAGCAAATCCGGATGTGTTTAATGTCTTGCTCCAAGTGTTGGATGAAGGCCATTTGACAGATAATAAAGGACGGCTGATTAATTTTAAGAATACCATCATTATAATGACCTCCAATATGGGTTCACATTTGATTCGGGATAATTTTTCGAAAATCAATGATAAGAACCGGGAG
>JAVWBH010000073.1:248-1168 GCA_036649595.1 Bacteroidales bacterium | reverse complement strand
AAGTTATTGATACGACCAAAGAAGAGGTAATGGGATTGTTGAAACAGCAGATTCGTCCGGAATTTTTAAATCGTATTGACGAGGTTGTCATGTTCTCTCCGTTGAATGAACATGAGATCGGCGAGATCGTAGAGATCCAGATGAAAGGTGTTGAAAAAATGCTTGCAGAAAATGATGTTAAGCTAACAATCACACCGGCTGCACGAACTTTCCTTACAAAAGAAGGATATGATCCGGAATTTGGTGCTCGTCCGGTTAAACGCGCGATACACAAATATGTATTGAATCAGTTATCGAAAGATCTTATCTCAAATACAATTGACCGTACGAAGCCAATTGTTGTTGATTCGGATGGTAACGGATTGGTTTTCCGCAATGAATACCTGCCTCAGAAAGATCCTAAAAAAGAGGTAAAGAAGGAGAGCAAGAAAAAAAATGAGGATGGCGGCGTAGTGAAATAAATATTTTGGCTGACTATCAGTGTTATATCGTTTAACGGGTGTTTCGGGGACAGATCTCCGGACACCCTTTTTTATTATCTGTATCTTGCATTCGGCAGGCAGTCCGGAATAATTATATTTCTGTTTTTCCTTTTTAAAACGGAAATATAATTATTCGCTTGTCACTTCGCAGGCGATTATGTAATTTTACCAAACAAAACAATTAAAAAAGGAAATTATGAGTCAGATGGAAGATTTTGTTTACGACGACCAGGAAGCCGTAAAGTTTATCCAAAATAGCCTTCCCCAGGAATTGAAAGAAAAATTTTCTGACGATGATATAACGTATATCACCGATGTCATCTATGATTACTTCGAGAGCCAGGGGATGCTTGATCCTTCTTTAGAAGAAGATCCGGAAGTTGATGTTGAAGATTTATTGGATTATATCATGAAAAACTCAAAACGTGACGGTTTTGA
>JAVWBH010000073.1:0-238 GCA_036649595.1 Bacteroidales bacterium | reverse complement strand
GTTCGTGATGAAGTATTATTCGTAGTAGAAGGTGAATTTGATTACGAAGAATCATTAGAAGATTAACAAAACAACGCTTTTTAGCAGTGTTTATCATATTAAGACGCATAGATAAAGTTGAAAGACTATTACTTTGCGTCTTTATATTTTAAAATAATGAACATACCGAAATGAATAAATCAATAGCAGGCATATTATTATGTGCATTTTCTCTCAATTTTGTACAGTCATTGTCAGC
>JAVWBH010000072.1:10667-10918 GCA_036649595.1 Bacteroidales bacterium | reverse complement strand
GCCATCCAGGAGGGACGTACTCTGTTTGTTTTCTTATGTACCGAAGCACCTTATACGAATGATGAGCAGATAAACTGGCTGCAGCAGGTGCTGGATGCCGCAACGAAGGATGAGTCTGTAGACTTTGTGATGTCGATGTGCCACCGCCCCATGTGTAGCGAAACCTATACCAACGACTATTCTCCGTGGCTGCAGCAGACAGCGGTACCGGTATTGGGAACCTGTCCGAAGCATGTATTGAATGTGGCGGC
>JAVWBH010000072.1:0-10654 GCA_036649595.1 Bacteroidales bacterium | reverse complement strand
GGGAGGAGCCTCCTGGGATCAGACATGGGAAATAGCTCCTACAAAAGAGGATCTTAACGAGGTACAGAAAACACTCGATTACTGGACTTACCAGATTATTAATTTTAATCCGGAATCGAAAAGTATGGAGGTGGAAACGTATTCGATCGGAAATAAGAACATCGTTCATAACAATATCCTCATAGATTCTTTTACCCGCGATTTGTCAGACTTGTCAAAACCCGCCAAACCAGAATTGGCCGAACTGCCGGAAATGGTTACTCTGCCTGCAACGATCCGTACGTCGGATTATCAATCGCCCAAAGGCGACGATTTTAATTCCTGTCAGTTCCAGATATCAACGTCTTCTCTGTTTAAGAACTGTATGTTCGATAAGATCCGGCATTTTGAAAATCTGTACGAAGATGAAGGGGCTCCGTATTATATCCCTGTTGATACGCAAAAGGGAAAATCGGCATTGAGCATTGTATTGGAGGAGAATTCACTGTCGGGAGGCATCTATTATATCCGGGTGCGCCATCGCAATAAGAATGCCCAATGGAGCGACTGGTCGGATACCCGCTCTTTTGTGGTGATCGGCGATGAAACAACCGAGCCGGGAATCTCGCTTGAAAAGAATATTTACAAATTGCGCGAGCCGATTTCGATCGCATTTAAAAATGCTCCTGTCGGAACAAAAGCCTGGATCGGGGTATACAAACACGGTACGCCTACGGATGGAAGCATAAAGAGTTTGAAATGGGCTTATACCGAAGGAAAAGACGGATCGATTAAAATTAATGGTTTGGCGGCAGGGGTATATTTTGCCGTATTATATGCGGACGGCGGATATATTCAGATTTCTGATAAACACCCGATATTGGTTACAAACCAGGATGCCGGAACGCTTTCTGTAGACCGGAGTGTATATGGCGTGGGTGATGAGGTGAAAGTGGAATTTGCCAATACTCCGGGATATGAAAAAGACTGGGTCGGTATTTACCGTGTAAATGATCAGTATGCTCCGGGGCCGGGTTCTTATAAATCGTCGGTATATGAGTATGTGCCTGTTGGAACAACGGCGGGAAAAGCTTCGTTTAAAAATGCTTCTAAATTGACCGAAGGCGACTATTTTGCCGGCTTCTTTCTAAAAGGGGGATACGAAGAGGTAACTCCGCGTTCTTATTTCCGGATTGGCGCGCCTGCAGTTCTTTCGATCCCTGAAAAACAATTTAATGATCACGAATATGTGCCGTTTATGCTTGTCGGCAAGCCTTTGTTTCCGGATGTATACCTGGTTATTACCGATGCCGTAACGAAAACCGTTGTCGACAAGGTGCGTTTGGGCAATACATTGTCTGAGCTGGGTGTGGTTCGTCAGTTTCCGAAAGGAGAATATCATGCGGAAGTGCGTATCGGCGATTGTCAGGAACCGGTTTCAAATGCAATAACGTTCCGGGTGGAAACAGGAGCGGGGCTTTCTGAAACCGTTACGGGAAAGGTGTCGGCTTATCCGAACCCGGTAGCCGATGTATTGACTTTGACCGGAATAAAGGCTGACCGGGCAGAATTGTATGCGCTCGACGGCCGTTTGGTTCGGGTATATACCGCTATAACTGATAATAAAATTTCATTGCAATCGGTTGATCCGGGTAATTATGAGTTACTGGTAATTGCAGGGAATAAACGGACTACATTTCAGGTGATTCGCAAGTAACAGATCTAATAAAAACGGATTAACTAAAAAATAAAATAATGTCTTGATATTTTATTTAATGCCAAATATTCATTAATATTGCGAATGAGGTTGCTTTAATATCTTATTGCAACGAAATTAATGATTTAGATAGCAAAATAAATCCAGTTATAGATGAATGTATTAAAATTTGGTGGATCATCCGTCGGATCAGTTACCAGCTTGTTGAATGTAAAAAAAATTGTTGAGTCGCAAAAAGAACCGGTAATCGTAGTTGTTTCAGCTTTAGGCGGGGTCACGGATATGCTCATTCAGATGGCCGGCAAAGCGGCCGAAGGGGATGAGAGCTACCAAATACATTTTAATGAGTTGATTGCAAAACACGAAAGCGTGCTGACCGGATTATTTACCGGTGTTCAACTGGATACTTTGCGTAATCAGGTATATGAGCTGTTAGATGAATTGGCAAATATTTTTAAGGGTATTTTTCTGATTCGCGACTTGTCTGACAAAACGCTGGCTACGGTAGTGAGTTATGGCGAGCGGGTATCTTCGCTGATCGTTTGTGCCCTGATAGAAGGAGCCTCGCATTGCGAGGCTCGTGATCTGATAAAGACAGAAAAGCAATTTCATAAACATATCGTTGATTTTGAAAAAACGAACCAGCTGGTTCGCAACCGGTTTAGCCGGCTAAACAAAGTAACGGTCGTGGGTGGGTTTATCTCTTCGGATAAGCATACCGGAGAGAATACCAACCTGGGTCGCGGAGGATCAGACTATACCGCTTCTATCATTGCGGCGGCTCTGAATGCCGGTCAGTTGCAGATATGGACTGATGTCGACGGTTTTATGACTGCCGATCCGCGCGTAATCAATAATGCGTATGTGATTAATCACCTTACGTTTTTGGAGGCGATGGAGTTGTGTAACTTCGGAGCCAAAGTGATTTATCCGCCGACGATATTTCCGGTTTATCATAAAAATATTCCGATTGTCATTAAAAACACGTTTAATCCCGAAGCTGCCGGTACGCTTATTTGTAGTGAGTTGCCTCATGTCGAAGGGAAAGCGATTAAAGGGATTTCGTCTATCAACGACACTTGTCTGATTACGGTGCGCGGCTTGGGAATGGTCGGAGTGATCGGCGTAAACTACCGTATCTTCCGTACACTGGCTAAGTCGGGTATCAGCGTGTTCCTTGTTTCGCAGGCTTCTTCCGAAAATACCACCTCCATCGGGGTGCGTAATGAAGATGCTGATTTGGCGGTAAAAGTATTGAATGCCGAATTCGCGCATGAAATCAGTATGGGTGAAATCTGTGAGGTTGAGGAAGAAAAGAATCTGGCTACGGTAGCGATTGTCGGTGAAAATATGAAGCATACGCCCGGTATTGCCGGCAAACTGTTTAATACGTTGGGCCGCAACGGTATCAACGTGATCGCTTGTGCCCAGGGGGCATCCGAAACCAATATCTCATTTGTTATCGAGCTGGCCAGCTTGCGAAAAGCATTAAACGTAATCCATGATTCATTCTTTTTGTCTGAATATCAGGCATTGAACATATTCTTATCGGGTATAGGCCTGGTAGGAAAGCACTTGCTTTGTCAGATCAAAAAACAACAGGAGAAACTCCTTAAGCATAACTCTTTGCGTATTCGTGTGGTGGGGATGGCAAATTCGCGCCATTGCATATTTAACCGCGACGGGATTGATCTGGATAATTACCAAGAGCTACTGGATCAGTCGACATTGCCTTCAACTCCCGAATTTTTACGGGATGAGATGATCCGGATGAATATCTTTAATCCGGTATTTGTTGACTGTACCGCTTCACCTGCGATAGCCGGCATCTATAAAGCCCTGATGGAGCATAATATCAACGTGGTGACGGCCAATAAGATTGCCGCCTCTTCCGCTTATGAAAACTATGCGTCACTCAAATCCATCGCACGCCGCAAAGGAATCAAATTTCTTTTTGAAACGAATGTAGGTGCGGGATTGCCGATTATCAACACGATAAACAATCTGATCAATTCGGGAGATGAGATTCTCAAAATCGAAGCGGTCGTATCAGGCACGCTGAATTACATCTTTAATGTGCTGAGCGAGGAGATTCCGTTGAGCAAAGCGATACGGATGGCACAGGAAGCGGGATATGCCGAACCGGATCCCCGTCTTGACCTGAATGGCTCGGATGTGATCCGAAAGCTGGTTATCTTGTCACGCGAGGCCGGCTATCGTATCGAGCAGGCGGATGTGATAAAGAAATTATTCATTCCGGACGAGTACTTCAAAGGCTCGATTGATGACTTCTGGAAACGCATACCTGAGTTGGACGCCCAGTTTGAAGCGCGCCGAAAGGAACTCGTGAAACAGGGAAAACGATTACGGTTTGTTGCTTCATTTGCCGACGGCAAAGCAGACGTAGAGCTTCGTGAGGTGGATAGCAAACATCCTTTTTATCATTTAGAAGGAAGTAATAACGTAATTTTATTGACTACCGAGCGTTATAAAGAATATCCGATGGAAATTAAAGGATATGGGGCCGGTGCATCCGTAACGGCAGCCGGAGTGTTTGCCGACATCATTTGCATAGCCAATATCCGCTAAAATAATATACAGCGTATGAAATATCTGATCATATTGGGCGACGGCATGGCAGATCAGCCTGTAGTTGCTTTAGGAAACCGTACACCTTTGCAGGCAGCGATCAAACCGACGATCGACCGTTTGGCAAAGGAAGGTATTTGCGGGCGTTTGGTAACGGTGCCCGAAGGTTATCATCCGGGTAGCGAAATTGCCAATCTGGGTGTGTTGGGCTATGATGTGCATCAGGTTTATGAGGGGCGCGGCTCGCTGGAGGCGGCAAGTATGGGGATTCCGATCGAAGATGGTGAGATTGCCATGCGTTGTAATTTGATCTGTATTGCCGACGGGAAGATTAAAAATCATTCGGCCGGTCATATATCCACAGAAGAGGCGCGTGAGCTGATGTTGTTTTTGCAGGAAAAGCTGGGATCCGAACGGGTCGGCTTTTATCCGGGAGTATCTTATCGGCATTTGCTGAAAATCAAGGGGGGCGATAAGCATGTGGCATGTACGCCTCCGCATGATGTGCCGGGCACTCCGTTTGCAGAAGTGATGCCCAAGGCCGAAAGGCCGGAAGCGGAAGATACAAAAGCGTTGCTGTGCCAACTGATTCTGGAATCGCAGAAACTGCTTCGCGACCATCCGGTCAACTTGCGCAGAATAGCGGAAGGAAAAGATCCGGCGAATAGTATCTGGCCGTGGTCGGCGGGGTATCGTCCGTTGATGAAAACTATGAAAGAATTGTATGATATTCGTTCGGGCGCGGTAATTTCCGCGGTCGACCTGATTCACGGAATCGGTGTATATGCCGGGTTAGACAAGGTGGAAGTGGAAGGTGCTACCGGCCTTTACAATACCAATTATGAAGGAAAGGTGGCGGCTGCCCTGAGAGAACTGAAAGAGAAGGATTTCGTATTTCTCCACATTGAAGCCAGTGACGAGGCTGGACATGAGGGAGATACGGATTTAAAAATACAAACGATCGAAAACCTGGATTATCGTGTGGTACGCCCTATTGTCGAGGCTGTTTCCGAATGGGAAGAGCCGGTAATCATAGGCGTTCTGCCGGATCATCCAACTCCGGTTGCGCTTCGCACGCATACTTCGGATCCGGTACCATTTTTATTATGGGGAAACGGGATTGTAGCGGATGCGGTCGACCGGTATGATGAACAAAGTGTGTCGGCAGGATCATTGGGATTGCTGCATGGCGATGAATTTATCCGTAAGATGTTTTCGTATAAGTAAGACTAACTCATTTTATACTCATGCACTATTACAGTACGAACAAGAAGGCTCAGCCCGTATCGCTGGAAGAAGCCGTAATTAAAGGATTAGCTCCCGATAAGGGTTTGTATATGCCGGAATCAATCACCCGTTTGCCGGATGCTTTTTTTCACAATATCACGGAGATGACGCTGCAGGATATCGCTTTTGTGGTAGCGTCCGCTTTTTTCGGGGGAGATGTCGAAGCTAAAAAATTGCAGGAAATCGTCAATGATACGATGAATTTCGAAATTCCGCTGGTGAAGGTAACCGACTCTGTGTATAGCCTGGAGTTATTCCATGGCCCGACAGCTGCTTTTAAAGATGTAGGCGCGCGGTTTATGGCCCGCTTACTGGGTTATTTTATCGAGCAAGGGCATAAGCAAAAAACCGTAAATGTATTGGTGGCTACTTCGGGAGATACGGGTAGCGCAGTGGCAAACGGTTTTTTCCAGGTTCCGGGTATCCGGGTATTTGTGTTATACCCGAAAGATAAAGTCAGTGAGATTCAGGAAAAACAGTTTACGACGCTCGGAAATAATATAACGGCGATTGAGGTAGAAGGTACTTTCGACGATTGCCAGCGTCTGGTAAAAGAGGCTTTTATGGATGAGGATCTGAATAAAGAGATGTTTCTGACTTCTGCCAATTCGATTAATGTGGCGCGTTTCCTGCCACAGGCATTTTATTATTTCCATGCGTATGCAGCGTATAAGCGGGCCGGAAATACCGATGAGCCGGTATTCTGCGTGCCGAGCGGAAACTTCGGTAATATTACCGCCGGACTGTTTGCCAAGAGAATGGGATTGCCTGTAAAACGGTTTATCGCCGCCAATAACAAGAATGATATCTTCCTGCAATACCTCAATACCGGGGTTTATACGCCGCGGCCGTCTGTACAGACTATTGCGAATGCTATGGATGTGGGTAATCCGAGTAACTTTGATCGTATTCTTGATCTATACGGAAATTCGCATGAAGCAATCACAAAAGATATTTCGGGCGTAAGTTATACGGACGAACAAATCGGCCATACGATTGCCCGGGTATATGAACAGACCGATTATCTGTTGGATCCGCACGGTGCTTGCGGATATCAGGCATTGGAGGATTTGTTGCAAGAGGGTGAGAAAGGAATTTTCCTCGAAACGGCTCATCCTGCTAAATTTAAAGATACCGTAGAGGCGGTAATCGGCGAAGGCGTGGTTATACCGAAAAGCCTTCATCGCTTTATGGGAGGGCTTAAATGTTCGGAACCGCTGGCTGCCGACTATGCCGCATTCCGAAAGTTCTTGCTCGAAAACAGATAAAAGTGAGATCAGAACTTATAATTGCCATTTATTCAAATCGCAACAACTCATAAGGAGGTTAAAACCAACAAAAGAGGATCATGAGATTATTCTGTTCCTCTTCTGTTGGTTTTCTGATTTCCCAAACTCTCGTTTGTATTTTATCCGGGCAGATATATTCAAGTATCGCAGGGAGTCTTTTCGTTGAATCGTTTTTCCGAAATATTCCGGAATCGTTATCAAATAGCGTTTTCCTCAATGACAACGACTTCGTCTTGCTGTTTGTTTTGCAACATACGGAATGCCGCCACAAAGGCGAACGTGATCCATACTGTTGCCGGGAATACCCCGATCACGAATAGAATAAGACCTGCTATTATGATCAGGAAAGATAAAAATACCATTCCGGTCAATGGCAATGCATAGCCGCTTGTTAGTTTAAAGCTTCGGCGGAAGGATTCGATAATGCCGCATTCTTCATCGTCGAGGAGTGATAGCGCACCAAAACCAAACCGCACCGCAAACCAGATCCCCGGTACGATGAGCAGGCAGATTCCAATAAATACGCCCATCCCATAAATGAATTGCTGGATAAATAGCGGAAAAGCTCTTTTCAGGCATTTTCCGAAAAGATTGAATTCCGGTTCTTCTCCGTCGGCAGCAACCAGATACATCTTGTAATAGCCTGCATTGAATATGACGCCTATTACCAATGTGATCAGGTTAAATATGTAATAGCGGATACTGGTATGGTCAGTTCCTTGAAACAGGGTGATTATGAGTGTTACGATGGTCAGACCTAACATAAGTCCAATCATTATCAGCCAGTGTTTCTTAGTGAGTTTCCATCCTTCAGAGAAGGCTTTGGAAACGGAAAAAGGTCCGTTAATCATAATATAATAAATTAGATATTAATAATATAATACAAAAATATAACAATATAGTTGAATTACAGGCATGAAAAGGATTGAAATTTCACAAATAATAACTCAAGCGGCACCCGATTTCCGGGGATTGACCATTAGTTGCCGGGTCGTCAATTCTGATTCCGACAAGAAACTTTGGGAGGAACTGGATGCGGAGATGTGTCGTTTTAACGATGCGTATCGGGTAGAGGATATCAATAAGCGGCTCCCCATCGCTGCAAACCGGCAGGTATATAAAATACTGGGTAAAGATCCGAATCGTTACCGCCCTTCTGCAGAAGCATTGTGCCGGCGTATTGTAAAGGAAAAATCGCTTTACCGGATTAATACGCTGGTAGACCTGATTAATCTGGTATCTGTGCATACCGGGTATTCGATCGGAGGATTTGATGAAGACCGGATTGATGGTGAATTGCTAACGCTGGGAGTAGGTTGTGCGGAAGAGGTTTTTCACGGTATCGGGCGTGGCTTGCTGAATATTGAGGGATTGCCGGTATATCGTGACCGTACGGGAGGCATCGGAACGCCTACCAGTGATGAAGAACGAACGAAAATATCATTGTCGACAACGCATATTCTGGTATTGATTAACGGATATAGCGGGTTGTGCGGTTTGGAAGAAGCGGGTAATTATACGGTCGATCTGTTGGTACGGTATGCACAGGCTTCGGATATAGAAATCAAATTATATTGATCTGAAATTCGATTCTTTAGCAGGTGAAAAGATATTAATTACAATATAGTTTTGTTATCTTTGTTATAACCGATTAAAAATAAGATCCCTATGAATACAATTAAATCTTTGTTTTTTGCGCTTGTAGCTATTTTAGTGGCGCTCACGACTTCTTGTAATGGCAATGCCGCGAAACAAACTTCGGATGCAGCCGTTGCCGGAGAGACTCCGGTAGTTTTAACCATTGATGAGGTATTGGCCAATGCGGATTCGCTTAATGGTAAAAAAATCGTGGTAGAAGGGGTTTGTACACACATTTGCCAGCATGGCGGAAAAAAGATATTCCTGATGGGCAGCGATGATCATATTTCTTTACGTTGTGAGGCAAACGAGGCGATCGGTCAGTTTAACCCGGATGCGGTTAATAATGTGGTTCAGGTATCGGGTGTGCTTGCCGAAGAGCGTATCGATGAAGCATATCTGGTTGCGTGGGAAGAGCAGCTGAATGCAGAAACCGACGAGAAGCACGGTGAAAATACGACTGCCGGATGTGCTACCGAAAAGAAAAACAGGGGTGAAGAAGTTGAAAGCAATACTCCCGCAAAGAGAATAGCCGGTTTCCGTGAACGTATTGCTGCGAGAGCGGCGCAGGAAGGCAAAAATTATTTAAGTTTTTATCATTTGAATGCAGACCAATATGAAGTTAAATAATCAACAGGATAAAAAATCAAATCCTTTGATGATTAAAATACGGAAATGGAGTCGCGGCATACACCGCGACCTTTCTTTTTTATTTTCGGGCGTTATTTTAGTATATGCTCTTTCAGGTATCTGTTTGAATCATAAGGCCGATTTTAATTCGGACTATAAAATTACCAATACTGATTTGCAGTTGGAGGGTGTTTTTCCGCAACCGGAAAAAGTGGATAAATCCTTTGTGATCGGATTGTTGCGCCAGATAGACCAGGAAAAAAACTATACAAAACATTATTATCCTGCTCCTGCCATGATGAAAGTCTTTATCAAAGGCGGCTCTTCGTTGCAGGTAAACATGCAGACCGGGACGGCTCATTTTGAACATTTGCAGAAACGCCCGTTTCTGAGCGCGATGAACCGGTTGCATTATAATCCCTCTCGCTGGTGGACCTGGTTTTCCGATCTTTTTGCCGTTTCGCTGCTGATTATTACCCTGACGGGATTAATTATGGTAAAAGGTCCGAAAGGATTATGGGGAAGAGGGGGGATCGAGTTTCTGGCAGGAATTGCCATACCACTCATTTTCTTGTTTTTTATATTAAAATAAGGAGTCTGTCTATCATGTGTTATGATTATGGAATCTGCCTTGCGGGAAAAGCAAATATCCTTTTAGATAAGAGGGTGTTTGCTTTTTTTCTTAAAAAAAGAAAGACCTGTTAAACCTTAGATAAGGACCGTTTGTTTTATCGTCAGTTACGTTTAATCATATAACATTATGAATTATCTATTAATAGGCGGTGCTGACAATATACTCAAAGTGCAGGTGGCTCATCAATATGCTCAGAAACTGCAAAAGAGTGCTGATTTTGATTTAATGGAAAATCAGATACCCGATAAGGAAACCGAGCGTTTTTGGTGTGTGTTTAAGAATCGGATTACTCAAAAGTGTGTTCTGGTCAATAGTGAGTTGCTGTCGCCCGAAGTTTTAGCCCGTATTGAGCATTTTAAATCGGATTATGCTCCCGATAATACGATTGTGACATTGATATCTGCCGCCGATGCCCCCGATCGAGATCTGTTGATGGAGAGATATGAGGTGATGCCTTCGGATACGGCTGTTGAGATTTCTCTCGACGATATGGCGAATAGTCAGGAAAGCCGGTTAAAGCATATCTCAGATCAGATTGAAAATATCTTAAGCAAGCCTCCGTTTAATTTGTTGTAAACAATATTGTTTATAAGATGTATTTAAATACGATTGTAATGCCAGTAGAATCTGTATTTTGCTGGCAATATGATTTTTAATTCGATTTTAACCCTACAAATAGGTTGTATTAGAAAATAATTTATAAATTTGAATAATAAAAATAATTAATAATTGTCTAATTAAATTTAAGTTACTATGAATCAGGAATGTATCGGAACGAATGCCGGGTTGGTATGGGCTGCATTGAATGAAAACAATGATCAGTCTTTGAAAGGATTAAAGAAAGCTACAAAGTTAAAAGATAAAGACCTTTATTTGGCGTTGGGATGGTTA
>JAVWBH010000071.1:0-10961 GCA_036649595.1 Bacteroidales bacterium | reverse complement strand
TCCGCTTTCTGCCGGAGATCCTTTTACCGTAACGGTAGGAGTAAAGACAATAGCATGTTCTCTTAACTCCAGTTTTTCTTTTTGCCGGAACGCAAATATATTACTAAAAATAGAAACTACAAGCAATATGATTCCTCCAAAGAACCCGATTTTACGCAATAATGACTTGCGGCTAAATGTATACAGGAACAAACCTGCCATTGTTAACAAAAAACAGCCAATTCCCCAATAACTCCACGCATTGCTGCTTTGGCAGTTACGGATCGCATTAAACCAGCTTGTCAGAAAAAATTCATGAATCGGCACAATCTTATCGACAGTCTGCAATTTAGCCAACTCGAGATTAAATTTAGCGTCCGAAAAGGCCGGATCCATCAATAAAGCACGTTCATAGTTGAGAATAGCCATGGGGTATTGCTTATCTTTAAAAAAAGCATTTCCCATATTGTAGTACAGATCAGCCGAAATGCCTTCTGTCTTTGCAATTTCTTCATAGAGAGAAGCCGATTTAGAATAATCGCCCAACTTATATGCTTCTACTGCCTGATCGCTCAATGATCCCTGAGCATAAATAATGCTGCAAGCACCCAGCATCAACAAGAATAAAAATATCTTTTTCATCTGCATATTTTCTTTTTTGTTACTTACGAATCACATTTTCCATTTTACTAATCGCTTTCACCGTTTCCTCGTAAAGCTCATCCATTGCAGTTTCACTCTGCGACGGTGCATAACGGGCAAACTCACACGTAGAAATAATCTGTAAGAATGATTCTATCAGCTCTTCATCTACTCCCCGCGATTTTAGTACCGATGAAATATTATCGCGTGTTAATCCGGAAGTCGGAATATTCAGCTTATCACTCAGATATCCCCATACCGCTTTGAGCATCTCTTCATAGAATTGTTCTTTCTGATGGTTCTTCAAATAACCTGACACAGTCTTTAATCTTTTCGAAACCATTTTATTCGCTTTTTTCTTACGCGTCAATGCGATATTGGCATTTTCACGAACCTGTTTACGATACACAATAAACAAGATAATAAACAGAATCAACGGAATCAGATAAGACAAATAGAAAACAAGACTTCCATAAAAGAATGAACTTGTTTTTTTCAAATTAAGATCGCCGGTTTTGATAAAACGAATATCGCTACCCAACAACTTTACATTCTCCTGGTTTGCTGCAGAAAAGTTCGTTACATTACCCGAAGCAGACGCATCATTGCCAGCCCCTTTTGCTACCTTAATCTGATAAGATTGTGTTTTGACCGTTTGATAAGATTTGGTTTTCAAATCAAAATATGAAAACTCAATTCCCGGAATCTCAAAATCTCCCGCATAACGCGGAATCATTGTATATTCTATCGTTTTCGAGCCTGTAACACCAGAAGGAGATGCTGTAATTTTCAGATCTATCTTCGGATCAAAGGACTCGAAATCCGCCGGCAGTTTTAATTCGGGATCTTTAATATATTTCAGGTTTCCATTACCCGAAATAACAAGTTTCAGAGTAAGAGCCTCATTCGCTTTCAATTCCGTTGTACTGATTGATGTAGCAACCTTAAACTCCCCTACCCCTCCTAAAAAGGAAGCTGGTTTTCCAAACGGCAACGGGATAACTTCTACATTTTGTTTACCGGAAGAAACCGTTTTATTTACATTCTGATATCCTTCGAAGAAATCATCAAAAATACTCTTCATTCGGCGCTGAGAAGCAACCTGAACAACTAAATCCAGTGTAACGGGTGAAATCTCTATCTTTCCGGAACGTTGCGGGAACAAAAGATATTGTTTTAAAACAACACCATAATAATTACGGCCATTGTAGTGCTCCAACTCAAAACTTTTCTGTTCAGGCAGTTCTATTTCCTGAACTGTAAACCCGTCAAAACTTGGGAATTTGGCATCTTGCAACTGAGTCTGACCGTTAATTGTCAACAACTTGATAGTTGCCACAATTGCTTCGCTTTCATACACCTTTGTTTTTGACAATTGCATCCGTACCATAACATCATTCGCACCGACGCCCGCAGTGGTACTCTGTTGTCCGGCTCCCCCTCCCTGAGCTTCATTTGCCTTATCAGGAGGAAGTACTTTCACTGTTTGTGAATTAGATGAATACTGACGCCCGTCTACTTTAATCGTAGCTACCGGTATGGTATAAGAACCCTCCGAAGGGGCCATCAATATGTACGTAAATGTTTTTGTTGTTTCCGAGCTGACTTTCCCATTAATAATTTGCGTACTCATACTGGAGGAAGTGCTTGGACCCATCAGAACTTCCAGCCCTGTAAAATCACCTGTTCTAAACTCACGACCATCCCCGTTAACCGTATATTCAACTCTGAATTGCTGTCCTTTCACCACTGACCCGGGTGCAGATACCCGGAAGTTAATGTTATCTGCGAAACCAGCCATAGAGATGAACAAGGTTAAAAGCATGAAAACACATTTTTTCATATCTACCATTATTCTGTTATTACACGTAATAAACTTAAAACTAAAAATTACCAGTCTTTATCAGTCTTTTTCTGCTGCTGTTGTTGCATCTGCTGCTTTTTGACTTTTTCCTGAACCTCTTTTTCATCCTGATTCATTGCATTCAGAATCTGCTCAGCCATCTCTTTCGAAATCTTATCACTCGATTGCGGCTGTTGCTGTTGTTGTTGATCTTGTTGATCTTTATTCTGATCCTGATTCTGCTGGTCTTTCTGATCTTTCTGGTCTTTATTCTGATCTTGCTGATCCTTTTTTTGTTGATCTTGCTGATCCTGTTGTTGATCTTTGTTTTGATCTTGCTGATCTTTATCCTGATCTTTATCTTGTTGCTGTTGATCTTGCTGGTCCTGCAGTAATTTCTGAGCCAGCGCAAGATTATAGCGCGTCTCATTATCCCCCGGATTTAAGCGAAGAGCTTGTTTATATGCCTCCACAGCCTTGGCATAATCTTGAGTTGACATAAATACATTACCCGTATTATGCAACGATTCACTTACAACTTGCTTATCTGTGGTATTTTGAGCCGCCACTCCGTATTGCTTCATGGCATCCTCAAATTTCTGTTGTTTATACAACGCATTACCCAGGTTAAATGCGGCCTGTGGCGAATTCGGATTAACTTCCTGACTCTTCCGATAATCGATTTCAGCCTCCGTATATTTTTCCTGATCATATTGCTTATTCCCCTTTCGGATATTCTGTCTCTCCGCTTTTTGAGCAAAAGCACTAACAGAAATGAAAGCAAGCATCATCAAACTAATCTTTCTCATTGTCGCTTGTTTTAAAAGAGTTTAACCTTGCGCAAAATACTATTCTTACGGTCAAGAATAAATATATCCAGCAGGAGCAGCACCAAAACAATCCATGCTATACTTTGAAAGCGATCATCATAATCTGAATAAACGCGAGATTCTAATTCGGTTTTATTCATACTTCGGACATCCTCTGTCAAAGCTTTCAGTGCTGAGTTAGTATTGTCTGCGCGTACATAAATACCATGGCCGGCAGCAGCGATTTCTTTCGCCATCGGCTCATTTAATTTTGTCACAACAACATTGCCTTCACGGTCTTTACGAAAACTGTTCGGGTTGCCGCTATCATCCGGAACCGGTGCACCTTGCGGCTGTCCGATACCGATAACATCTACTTTAATTCCTTTTTCAAAAGCAGCCTGAGCAGCTTCTACGGCATTACCTTCATGATTTTCACCATCTGTAATTACAACGATAGCCTTATCACTCGCTTCATTTGGAGTAAAAGAGCGTACAGCTAAATTTATTGCCGCCCCGATAGAAGTACCTTGAGAAGATACCATCTTCGGATTAATTGACGACAAAAACATCTTCGCCGAAACATAATCGCTCGTGATCGGCAATTGAGTGTAAGCATCTCCGGCAAATACAATTAAGCCGACTTTATCATTCTGCAACTGATCAACCAAACGAGATAGCATTTGCTTTGCCTTTTCCAGTCGATTAGGAGCAATATCCCGCGCAAGCATCGAGTTAGAGATATCCAGCGCGATCATAATCTCAACGCCTTGTTTTTTTACCGTCTCCAGTTTTGATCCGAACTGAGGTCCGGCAATCGTAAATACCAACAAGGTCAGAGCCAATAACTGAATCAGGAATTTCCAACGCGGTTTAGAAGACGAAACGTCCGGCATTAAAGATGACAATAGCTCCAGATTACCATATGCTTTTAAAGCCTGTTTACGCTTATGCTGTGTATATATGTAAAAAAGGGCGATTGCCGGAATAACCAGCAATAGCCATAAAAATTCGGGATGTGCAAATCTGAACATATTTTTATATTTTTTCGATTTTAAGGAATTGTCCGAAGCAAGGTATTTCTCAACAAAATATGAATCAATAATAAAAAGAATGCCGCAAGTGCAAACGATAAATACTCTTCCTGCTTTTTACTGTATTCGCGAGTACTGATCTTTGTCTTTTCCATCTGATCAATTTCTTCGAAAATCCCTTTTAACTTCGTTTTATCAGTTGCCCGAAAATATTTTCCGCCAGTTGCAACAGCCATTTCAGTCAATGTTTTTTCATCAATATCCACTTTTACATCCTGATAAACAACAGTTCCGTAAGGAGTCATTGCCGGAAACGGCGCTGTCCCCTCTGTTCCTACTCCGATCGTATATACCCGTATACCAAAGGTCTTGGCTATTTCAGCGGCTGTTACCGGCGCTATATCCCCGGCATTATTCGTACCGTCGGTCAGAAGGATAATTGTTTTTGATTTAGCCTGTCCATCTTTTATACGGTTTATGGCTGTAGCCAGGCCGTTCCCTATTGCAGTCGCATTCCCGTCTATTAATTCGGTATTTACATCTTTCAATAAGTTCAGCAAGACTGCATGATCAGTTGTCATCGGACACATTGTAAAACTCTCTTTCGCAAAGATTACCAGTCCCAGATTATCATTCGGCCGACCGTTAATAAACTGCGCTGCCACATCTTTTGCCGCTTCCACCCGGTTAGGCTTAAAATCAGCGGCCAACATACTCCCTGATACATCGAGAGTCAGAACAATGTCAATCCCTTCAGTATCACTTTTGCTCCAGCTATCCGTCGATTGCGGACGGGCAAGCACAATAATTACCATCGCAATGGCAGCTAATAAAATACCAAAGTTCACATGGCGTAACCATGTTTTATAAGTGCGACCCATTTTTCTGAAAGCACCTGTAGAAGAAACCTGCATAGAAGCTTGCGCTCCCCGCTGTTTCCACAAGTACCAGGCTATTGCCGGTAAAAGCAATAACAACAGATACAAATAGGAAGGATTTGCAAATATCATTTCTTTACATATTTATAATTTAAGACTCAACCTTCGCTTCTGATTCACTGATAACAGGTTCTTCCGGCACTACGACTTCAGGTGTTTGTTCAATAAACATCTGAGCGTTCGCCATACTCATCTCATTCTCATCATAACCGGGACGCAATTTGGCGAACTTAACAAAGTCTGCCAACTCTAATACCTGTTTCAATCTTTCGACCACTTCTTTCGGAGCATTCTCTTTGCGCATAGCGTGCAAGATTTCGCCCGAAGTCATTTCCATCGCATTAACGTGGAACCGGCCGTCGATATAAGTACGCAAAATATCAGTCAAAGCTGTATAATACTCCTTTTCCATCCCTTTTTGCCAAAGCTTTTGCTCCTTTAACGAATCCAGGGCTTTCATGGCAGCTTCAAACGGAGGCAATTCCGGCAACATATGAGCCGCTTCTTTCGGATGATCTTTACGATATTTCCAACGCTTATAGAAATACAAACTCCAAACCAAGACGAACAAGATTATCAATATCCCCAAAATAGTCCAGTAATAATCCATAAATACAAATGGAGCCTGTTTTATCGGTTTGATATCATAAAACTCTTTACTTTCGGTATCCACATCATACGTGACAACTTTTAATGCCAACGGATTTGTATAAAGAGTATCTGTACCTGCGATAAACCGGAATGGAGGCAAATAATACAAGGATGAATCAAAGGATGTGATCAGAATATCCTGTTTAACAGTAAATCGGTTGTCATTCAGGCGGACAGTATCCGGATTCGTAACACCCAAAATTTCAATCCCTTTGATAATCGTATCGTTCAATATCGGAAATTGAACTGTTTCTCCTACATTCTGTGTAGCTTCCAGATGAATTTTTGTTTGTTCGCCAATTAGGATAGATGCCGAATCCATCGCCGCAGATATGTTTATCTGGGCATGAGTCGACAAAGACACTAAAAACAATCCTCCTATCAGAGCTTTTTTATTTAGATATTTCATGTTTAACTTCCTCTTTTCTTAAACATACCCAACAACGCCGGTACAAAATCCTCATTTGTGGCAACAGATACCGTATCCATGAATCGAGTGCCTTTTGCTGGCTCTCCTTCCACCAGGATGCATATTGTGCTCTGGCTTTTTTAGACGAAGTATCTACCCAGAGTTCCTCTCCGGTTTCTGCATCTTTCATTTTGATCAGTCCTACAGGAGGAAGTTCTGTTTCACGCGGATCATATACCTGAATCGCAACGATATCGTGTTTGTTATTTGCAATTGTAAGTGCTTTCTGAAAATCACGGTCGTCAATAAAGTCTGAGATCAAAAATGTCGTACAACGTTTTTTCTGAGCATTTGTAATATACTTCAGAACTTTATTCAGATCAGTACCTCTCTCTACCGGCTGGAAATTAATCAGTTCACTAATAATAGCCAATACATGTTTTTTCCCTTTCTGAGGGGGAATGTATTTCTCAATGCGGTCAGAAAAAAAGATCACACCGATTTTATCATTATTCTGGATCGCAGAGAATGCCATTGTAGCGGCAATCTCTGTAATCATTTCCTGTTTGGTTTTATTAATAGTTCCAAATTCACGGCTACCCGATACATCCACCAACAACATAACCGTCAACTCCCGTTCCTCTTCAAAAATTTTGATATGAGGAGCACTCTGGCGAGCAGTCACATTCCAGTCTATGTCGCGGATATCATCGCCGTACTGATATTCACGTACCTCCGAAAAAGCCATCCCTCTGCCTTTAAATGCTGAATGATATTGTCCGGCAAAGATATTCTTTGATAAACCGCGGGTCTTAATCTCTATCTGACGTACCTTCTTTAATAATTCACTAGTTTCCATACTTTTTTTCTTTTAATGTTATTTCGGTACGAAACCAGTTATCAAGGCACCTCAACTTTATTCAGGATTTCACTGATTACTTCTTCTGTCGTGATATTATTTGCTTCTGCCTCATAGCTTAATCCGATACGATGGCGCATTACATCATGACATACCGCACGAACATCTTCCGGAATCACATATCCGCGACGTTTTAGGAAAGCATATGCACGAGCAGCCAAAGCCAGATTAATAGAAGCACGCGGTGAGGCACCATACGAAATCATCCCCTTTAATTCGGCTAAACCATGTAATTCAGGAAAACGCGTAGCAAATACAATATCTACAATATAACGCTCGATCTTTTCATCAATATATACCTGGCGAACAACCTCACGGGCAGCCAAAACCTCCTCAGCCTTTAAAATCGGTTTTAGATCGATTCGCTTACCGGAAATATTCTGACGAATAATCAATTTCTCTTCTTCTTTCTTCGGATAATCAATTTTTACTTTCAGCATAAAACGGTCCGTTTGTGCTTCTGGCAGCGGATAAGTTCCTTCCTGTTCAATCGGGTTTTGAGTAGCCATTACCAGGAACGGAGCATCCAGTTTATATGTTTTGTCGCCAATTGTAACCTGACGTTCCTGCATTGCCTCCAGCAAAGCCGACTGCACTTTTGCCGGCGCACGGTTGATCTCATCTGCTAATACGAAGTTCGCGAAAATAGGACCCTTTTTAACTGAAAATTCTTCATTCTTCTGAGAATACACCATCGTACCTAATACGTCGGCAGGCAAAAGATCGGGTGTAAACTGGATTCGATTGTATTTTGCATCAATTAAAGAAGCCAAGGATTTGATCGCAAGCGTTTTTGCCAATCCGGGAACCCCTTCCAGCAAGATATGCCCATCGGAAAGCAGTCCGATTAGCAATGACTCAACAAGGTGTTTCTGACCTACGATCACCTGATCCATTCCTTGAGTAAGCATATTTACAAATGAACTCTTGCTCTCAATTAACTCATTGAGTTGTCTGATATCTACTGACTGATCCATATCAATTTTTTGTTTATATAAATTTATAGATTTATTCTTTGTTAGCGTACACGCAAAAATAAAACATAAAGGGGGAGCACAGGCTCCCCTACATTTAAAAAATGTAAACAAAGATTTAAAAAAATCTAAGTACATTGCTTTGCATAGTACCTATGCTATGCAAAATTCTTTAGCAAACCTATTAAACGACTACCATCCCAGTATATTTGCCGCTTTCTGTTTTGCTTTTTCAAGTGATTGCGGATTATTTTTATCAATTCCATATTCTTCGGGAGCAGGGATTTTCAGAATAGCGCCTGCGGGGATCTCTTCCGGATCAGGATATTTTTTCTTATTTGCTTCATATATATATACCCAGAAGAATTTACTTCCATAATAACGTAATGACAGCAATGTCAGGCGTTCGCCGCGTTTTAGGGTTATTGTTTGCGGTAATTCGGGGGTTGCCTTTTCAGATGCAGCGGGTGCAGGAAGATCCTGCACCGGTTCAACTACCAAAGGAGTTGAAATAGAATCATCGGGAATAACGGCAATCGGAGCAATTTTGTCGGAAGGTTGCTGTACCTGTTCGATAGAAGCCGGCATTTTATCACTGCGATCAATACGCATAACAAAATAGACCATTGTTCCCAGAATACAGATTGCTAACAGAATAATTACGAACCACAAACCATATCGTTTTGAAGTAAGATTTGTTGAAGCCGGACACGCTGTAGGTGTACAAGGCTCTCCTGTTTCTTCTGCTACAGATTGATCAACCACCTGATCAACTTTCTCGGTTAAATCTCCATTACCATCTGAGACCTCCACAGGCTCTTCTGCCTGTGCCATCTCCTCCCGATATTTTTTGGCTTCCGCCTCTTCTTTAGCCGGATTTTTATCATCACCGGCTCCATCGGGATCCTTTCTCATTTTTATATCCTCCTTTTCCACTACATCTGCAAAAGCCTCTGCTTCTGCTTCTGATGTATTAACAAGAGGAAGGTCGTTTAGTTCTTGCGCAGGTATTACTTTCTGTGCGGCTGGCCGGGCGGTGGCCTCTTTTAATACGATGGGTTCAAACTGAGCGAAAGGTGCATTCACCCCCTCTTTCATCTTACTATCAGGGAAAAATACAATCCGTTTATATTGAGTACTCCCCACCTTTACCAGGCGAAACGTCCCCCACCCCTCTATCGCAACATCTTCTCCGTTCTTCACCATTTCCTGGATCAGGAGTATCAGATCATCTACAAAAAGATTAACAAAAGCAGGATCTGATCCGCTGGCTTTTATTATCAATTGTTTAAATCGGGATGTTGTTATTATTTCATTCATGAGAAGGTGCTTTTTGGAGGGTTGCTTTGAAAAGATCGTCGGGCGAGAAATGAACTACAATACGGGGAGGATACAGCACACAACGCCCCGTAGTAACATCTTCATGAACAAACTCCAATCGCTTTCTGGGTTCAAAAACACCTAAGCCGTCCAGTTGGATCGTATTTTGGTTGATTGCCTGCTCGCGCATTACCTCTTCCATAGTCTTCAATAATAGATTCAAACGACTTTTATCTAAGCCCGTACGTTTCTGAAGTTCATTAATGAATTTTTTATGATCCATGATGCCAAATTGATAATGTCAATATAAAAACCAATATTAGCGAAATTTTGCGAATTACAGAAGCTTTTATATTCAAAGTCTTATTATTTATTATGGATTCTGATACTTTCGGGAAACATTCTGAAGCTTTAATCTGCATTTCCGCAACAGAATACAACTCGGGCATCAGCGTAGACAAAATAAAAATCAGTACCCCGGCTCCTTTAAAGGCAACCAAAGTACTGATTCATATTATTTAAAAAAATAGCCAAACCCGCTTATTTACAGGTTAAAAGACAGATTTTTTATTCCCACTCGATAGTTGCCGGTGGTTTCGAACTAATATCATATACCACACGATTTACACCGCGCACCTTATTGATGATTTCATTCGAAATTTTTGCAAGGAATTCATACGGAAGGTGCGACCAGTCGGCTGTCATACCATCTGTAGAAACAACAGCACGCAAAGCCACTGCATTTTCATATGTCCGCTCATCACCCATTACACCTACAGACTGAACAGGCAGAAGGATTACACCTGCTTGCCATACCTGATTATAAAGGCCATTATCAATCAGACCCTGAATAAAGATATGATCGGCTTCCTGCAAAATACGTACCTTATCGGCCGTAACATCTCCCAGAATACGTACACCCAGCCCCGGACCAGGGAAAGGATGACGTCCGATCAGATCAGGAGCGATATTTAATTCTTTTCCGACGCGTCTTACCTCATCCTTAAACAACAGGCGAAGAGGTTCTACAACTTTCAGATTCATTTTTGCAGGCAAACCACCCACATTGTGATGTGATTTTATAACCATTCCGGTAATGTTCAATGACTCAATTACGTCGGGATAGATAGTTCCCTGAGCTAGCCATTTAATATCGGTCAGTTTCTTAGCCTCCTGATCAAAGATATCAATGAATCCTTTACCAATGATCTTTCTTTTTTGTTCCGGATCAGTCACCCCGGCTAAAGCTGCATAGAAATGCTCTTTTGCATCAATACCCAGTACATTCAAGCCCATGTGCTCGTAATTTTTCAGCACATTTTCGAATTCATTTTTACGAAGCAGACCGTTATCTACGAAAATACAAGTCAGATTCTTTCCGATAGCTCTATTTAAAAGAACGGCGGCGACAGTCGAATCCACACCTCCCGAAAGAGCAAGGAT
>JAVWBH010000070.1:0-11077 GCA_036649595.1 Bacteroidales bacterium | reverse complement strand
GAGTAAGTTCATTACCCTGCTATTATTCATTTACACAATATTTTAGACAGTCCCTTATCTTAGAGCTAATTCACGGTAATTTTTATTACGCCAGTTTTACCTGCACTATCTGTAATTGTAAGGCGAGCATAGCCTTTTTTATCATAACTGGTTATCCTAATACCTGCGGGATTAATATAATTCGAAGAACATTCAGTATTCCACCATGCAGGAATTATTTCAGCTGTAATTACGGTGCTATCAGAAGACTCTACTGAATAATTGCCATTTCCAATACGCACACCAATAATACAATATTCGTTAGAGCCTTTATGATTAATATTTAAAGAATCTATACCTACAATTAATGGATAATAATCTACGACTTCGATTGTATAATGAATTACATCCCAGTATTTCATACGAATAGTAATGCTCTCCTTACCTATTTCTTTTGTTCTTATTTGTAACATCCCGAGACTAGATATTAATCTCGACTCAATAATATCTGACATATCGGAGTCAGAAGTAATACTACAGGCTGGATCAAACAAGTATTTATGATAATACTCCTTTACTTCTCCTTTCTTTAAAAGTAAGTATTCTGAGGTAACTTCTGGTTTATGAAAATCTGAAACGACAACCTCTAATGATACAGATGTGTTTACTATATTATCTGTGATATCAATTTGAGTATCACCAATATTCTGAGCAATCACTAAGAAACAATCATCAGTTATTTTCTCAATAGTTGCTACTTTAGGATTTTTAGGAGTTATGTCGTAGCTACCTTTCTTGTTTATGATATAAATAGTATCATAAGGTTTTGATTGGTTTAGAATGAGCTTCTCAGTACTTATACTAATACTTAAATCATTATCTATGCATTCATTTATATTTTCATTACATCCATAACACAGTATTACAGTTAGAAGAAGTATAACTTTAGCTATTGATAAGATTCGGAATTTGGATTGTTTTCTATTGTATATCATAGTAAGCCTTGTTTATTGACAAATAAAGCAAAAAGTGTTTTAAATTTAGATTATTTTACTTGTTTTTTTTATCATAAACATTATTAAAACATTAAAGCGTATTTCAGAATAGACATAAAAACAACCTATTAAAAATATATCTATGATGAAAATGGGACAATAAAAAGGAATCAGATACACTGATAATCGTAAAACACACAATAGCTCGGAAGGTATTTCTAATAAGAATGTTTATATATCTAGCTATTTGCTTATAAAATTCTTACAACGAAGATTTGCGGAGATGATCTCCTAATGCCAGAGAAATCGCTTTTTTAAGGGCTTCCTCGTTAGGAAAAGAAAGTTTGTTTTATTTCCAGGATGCAACGGCATAATGATATTTGGCTTCCCATTTCTGGTCAAAAACAGTAAGTTCATGTGCAGCCATCTCTTTTGTAGGGGTATTGTATCTATTTTTTTAGATTGCTCATAGCACGCATCCAAAAGGCAGAAGACTTACTATTATCAACCCACATACCCAATATTTCTTTTAATCCTTGCTGGTTTAATCCATTTGTCTTGACGTTGACTAACGTCCTCTTCTGTTTTAAATTGAGAAATAAACTCCTTGTTTAAGATCTCTTTCGGGAATACTGTTATAATCTGTCGTTTTAATTGTTCTAAAAAAATAAATAGCAGAGTAAGTTTATTACCCTGCTATTATTCATTTACAGAATATTTTAGATAGTCCCACAGAAATATTTATGTTATAACATATAACAAAAGAGAGTGTACCTATTGGCACACTCTCTTTATTTTTAGGAAAAGATTAATTCCGGTTATTTCTCGAATGATTTTTGTGCGGTTGCATTACCATATGAAACAATCATCTGATAAGTACCTGCTTTGAGATCTGAAATATCAATCATCATCGGAGATACATATCGTATGGCTTTTTGCAGTTTCCTCATCTTACGATCATAAATTAATATTTTCGCCGGAGTCGGATCAGGCAACGTTAAGCGGATACCTTCCCGATTTGGGGTAAATGTTATGCGGGCATCTTCTAATGCACGGCTAAAGTTAACCGGAAGGCTTTCTGGGTTCTCCGGACTAAAAAGAACGTCTACTTTTAGCGTGTTTCCTTTTACATTTGCCGGGGATATGTATACCGTTTGTGTTGTATTTGGTTCGGTATACGTCATATCCAATGTGAGATTTAGCAAGCGGAGTGTTGATTCAAAATCAAGAGAAACATTGTCAATTGTGAACGTTACCTCACGGCTATCCAATCCTTGTGCATCATTAATCCCCATAATATAACCCTGCAATCCTTTTACCATCGGGGTATCCAGGTTTTTCCAAACTTGGGCCGCCGGTGTTTCTGCGCGAGTCTGAGTATCATAATAACTGATGAAATAAGCTCCCTTACCCGATATTTTTCCGTTTTGATAATATCCCAGTTCATTCAGGTTACTGATTTTATCAATGTTCAGGTCTGAAGGGAAAGATATAAAATTCCACTTTCTGGGCGTAAACTGGTATTTAAAAATCATTTTTTTGATTTTCACCAATCCATTCTTTACCGTAACCTGTCCTGCAGATGTAGCATCTGCATATACGATCAACTCTTCCAGATCCTCTCCGTTTTCCAATTCTATTCGTTCATCACGCTGAACGACTCTTCCTTTTGTGAGGTGAAATACGCACCGCTTGATCTCTGACGGAGCCCAGTCGATATCTCCCGGTTGGAAGGCTTCTATGATAATGCTGTCATTATCAGGCAGGCGATAAACCGATAATTGATTTCCGGATTCGATAGCGGCATATTCCGAACCTTTTACAATGTGGTAGAATACCGGCAGCCCGGAAGCAGACACGGCGGTCAACGGCTGTCTGAACGGTTTACTTTTGTAAATAACTTCTGTTTCTGCCCATTCTAACGTTTGTTGTTGACGGACGGGCAAAACAGGATAGAGGCGGGGGGCTCCGATTGCCCCGTGATCATTGCCGTTTCCATCGCCGCCCTCCAGCAAATCGATTCTTATCCGTGTGACCGAATCGGCCACCGCGTAATTCCATTCTGCTTTTTTACTATTGTTGATAACCCCGGTAGTCGCGATGTGATGTCCGTTCATAGCCAGTGTACACTCTATATTATACGGTTGCCCTCGTTGCTTTCCGGCATCCGATTTGAACCGGTCATATATTCCGGTTGGTATAGATACCTCCATCCATCCTTTGCAGTGTATGCCGAATCCTTTGGCATACTCTTGTCCGGTGATATTGATTTTTCCGTTTCCTCCATACGCCTTGTCGATATAGATAGAGCCGTAGCTTGTACCTGTACGGTATGAATTCATGTCCGAAACATAAACTACGGGGCGATCATTTTCATAATACGGCGTAAGGGGCATGTTCTCTTCGTTATCCTGATAGCGGCCAAAAATCCGGAATACCCTGTTTAATTGCCATGGTATTTCAATCACTTGTGGCGATGAGAAAAGATTATCATGCAGCAACGGGATCAAATCAATCGTTTCTACAGAAGCCAGGCGAAGCACTCCGTCATAGTATTGAGCGGTTAGTGATGTCAATACTCGTCCTTTTGTATCGAGATATAAATACGCCTTCCCTTGCTCTGCCGAAGCGGCAGGTAGTTCGCGGGTTGCTACGATCTGATAGACCGGTTCGGAATTTTCGCTAACTTCCGGTATTGTCCTGTCCGATGGTCCGGTGGCTGCTTTCAGGTTTTGCGAAAGACAGAGGAATATTACCGGAATTATATATTGTATTATTTTCATTTATAGATCATTTAATTCTTTACATTAAAGTCAAATGCGCCCTTTATTTACCTTTTGTCGGGTATACCGGCATTAGGTCTGACGGTTTTATCGCACAATGATTTTAGTGATAAACTCTTTCCCGTTTTCAGTGATTTTCACCAGATAAGTCCCCGGTTGTAAGGGCACTGAATACGTGTCGTTATATGCGGTCGTATTAATAAACATACGTCCTTGAGCATCAAAAATACCGATTGCAGCATTCCCTTGGAGGTTGTGTATCGTACAGACTCCTTCTTCAACCGTTACCGGGTATATCCGTAAGTTGTTTATCCCCGTCGTATTCCGTTTAATCTTTAAGAAAAACCGATCTTTCTGATTTCCGGTTTCGGAGATATCAAACAGATATTCTGATCCGCTGTTTACCGGGTATGAAATACCGGTTGTGTTATCGATCAACGCTATTTCATCTGGTGCAAATCCGGATAAATGAGCCGGACGGAATCCCAGTTTACCCGCTTTACCGATTTTCAGGTTTAACGGAATTTCGTAATCTGCTACCGGCAGCGTATTAATTGATGCCGCATTTGTCCCGGCCAATGTATAAAGCTGATTGGCTGTGGTACTCATACTCCAGATCTTAGGAGCATCTTCATTAATGACAAATTCCGTTTTGGCATCCGGTTGTAAGATGACATCCGTACGGTCAGACAGTACGCCGTTTGTATACAATTGTAACCGGATAAACATCCGTTCCGTGGCAGTATAATAGTCGAATGTACGTCTATTGATCGATGTTTCTTTTGCAACAGGCGTAATCCGCAAGGAAGCGCCTTTATCGAGCGTTTGTACAAAATACGACTGAAGCGGGATGATATGCTGCAAATGATCATACTGAGTCATATCTGACGTCTCGTAATTTTCGGTTGCCATATTATACTGATATAAGAACTTCGTAACCTTTTCGGGGTCAAACTGTACATTCTGTTGTTTGGTCAGATTGATATTTGCCAAATACGGATTCCCGACCAAATTCCATCCCTCATGTTGTTTGCCTACCGGCGACGTATGATGTTCCAGTGCGTCTAATGTTACAATACGGTCTGTTAATAAGGTTCCGTTTCCGGTATCCATCGAGCTGTTTACATCCGAAGTTGTTGTTAGTTTAACTTCCCCTTCCATAACACCCTCTGTTAATTCGGCTTCAACTTCAAGGGTTGAAACAGGAGAGGTTGCCGTATAATGGTGCGGGTCATTTCCGTTTTTCAGGCGAAGGCGCACCTTGGGCTCTAAAGCTACTTGTAATGATAAGATATCCGCTTCGGCTCCCGTCAGGCTGACGGTAACCGGATTCCAGCCCATCTTATTTAATTTCTCCTTATTAATCTGTATCGCCAACCGGTTTTCAGACACTGTATTGATCGTATCACGGCTTACGGATGCGTATGCATTTTCTTTGACAGAAAGTAATACGATATCATCCGGATTATAGCTCGACATTTCTACTGAAATAATCACACTGCTGTCTGATTCAGAAAGGATAACCTGATTTGCATTATTGCTGTCCGACAGTAATGAGAGATATCCCTTTACAGGTCGTTTGTTACTTTCGGGAGCAATAAACAGCATCATTTCTGCAGCTGTATTCAGCGTATTAGCTGCTAAACCAAAAGTGGTTTCGCCGTTTGCCGTTATCGTTGCCGGGATGTATTGTTCGAATACCTTTTCTGATCCTAACGGACGTATGCCCAAAGTCAGTTGATCGTCAGAAAGAATAGCTTCGTCTTTAATCGTTACCCGAACGGAATCCTGAATGGCAAATTGTGTTGCGCTGCCAGGTGTCAGGGTGTAAAAGGCCTTTTTTAGCGGGCGTTCTGCTGTTCGTGCGGCATTTACATAATTATATGGATACCCTTTAAACTGCTGTGCGAAATATTCGGTATCCTTTCCTTCCGGAAATTCAATATTCAGTCCGAAGGATCCCGACGCTGCGTTTGCTAGTGTACCTGTCTGGAAAGGTACCGGCGAGCGATGGTTGGTGCGCACTGTTCCTACCGGTGTACAAGAGGCTCCCGACACGAGTTCGCGAACGACTCCTTTGTCCGAAAGATAATCCATATTAACATATGCAACCAATGCCGAATCATTCAATTCAACGTGTTTGTGCATAAACTTCAATACTTCTTTTTGTGTCAAAGATCTGTTCCATACAGCTACATGGTCGAATGCTCCGCTAAACCAGGTATCTCCTCTGAAATTTTGTCCCAGCATTAATGCCGACTGAATACGCCCTTTGTTTACATTCCGGGTTACAGAATATTTTGCGCCGTTCAGATAATAGTCTAACCCATTCGGACGGACAACCAATGCCAAATGGATCCAGCGACCTAAATCCGCATTCGTCACACGCAGGTTGGTTGCCGTACCCCAGCTCCAGCCTTCTTCATTCCAGTGGCAGCGAACATTACCATTGTCGAGGTGGATTCCCGTTGCTACCTGCGGACTGCCTCCCCGGAACATAAGGATCGGGCGGACTCCTGATAGAGCAGTAGTCGAATCGATGCGTACCCAGCCCATAAATGAAACCGTGTTCGACAAATGGATATCCGTGTAATTGGCTGCCTCGCCGATAATCAGCCCTCCTTTGGTGATTTCGACAGCGCTTCCGGCTTCGGCCGGACTGATTTTATTAATCACGTCAATCGGAAAAGGGATCATTTGAAGATCTTCTCCACGTAACCATGTTTGTACGGGTTGCCCGAAATCTTTCAGAGCCGAGTGATTAACCGTAAGTTCGCCGGAAGCTTTCCCTTTTGTAAAATGTAATTTTCCGACAGGCTGAATCACGGCGTGATCCGAGCGTAGCCCATATCCTTCGAACGGTTCTTGTAAATCTCCGATCAGGCGGGCATCAATAGCGAATTTAAGATTAGCAGAAGAATAGACGTTTAATTCGCCATTTTTGTTTAACTGATGAATTGACGTTTCAATAGCCGGCTTTAATCCGACAACTAATAATATTTTATTCTTTAAGTCGCCAAGAGATATATCTGTTGCGCGGAAGCACCCTGTAGCGGCATTAAACGTCAGACTCTTATATTCTTGCCAGTATTTTTTATCAGAATAGGTATCCGAAATATATAACCGGTAAGACTGAGCAGAACGTATGCCACCGGCATAAACCTCCATGTCAATCGTATCATTCGCAGCATGGGCCTGATCAAAATTCTTGACCATAAATCCGGTTGAAGCCAGGTTGTAATAAGTCGGGTCAAGATTTGACGCATTTTCTGTTAACGCCGCCGATTCATATCCGTAAACCGTTAGTTCCGGCTTATAGCCAAGATCATGTGGATGGATACGCATCAGGTTTGTTGTTCCGGATGCGAATAAAGTTGTCCCGTCTAATCGGGCGCTCACTGCATACGGCGCATTTACCGGTACAGGCATTATACGGCTTTCTGTTTCTGCCCGTTTCCGGATTCGCGGAGCTGTTTTACTGAATAATTCCTTATTTGCTCCTAATATCGCATCGTTAAAACCATTATAATAAATGAGTCCGGATTTATGATCACTTTCATGCGAGTGCATAATACGCCGAATCTCTGGTGCCGACAGGGCGTAATTCCATATCTTAAGTTCGTCTGCAGTTGCTTTTATGGCAACTCGTTCGTATCCGTCGGCAAAAAGCATCATGTTCATCGCATTATTCAGCGTGTGTTCCGGGCGAATACGCGCACCTTCAGCACATTGCAGACCATTAATAAAAATGCGTAGTTTACCGTTGCGTTCTTGTGTGACGGCTATGTGACTCCATTTTCCCGTCTCAAGTTTGCCGGCATTCAGCTCTGTTTGCTGGGTTATCGCCGTTTCATAGGTTGGCTTATCAAGCATATTGGCCGGCGAATATTTGAAACGCAGCGTACCGTTATCCAAAGAAAGATGCCATCCTTTTGCGCCTTTCTCCCAGTCTTTTTGCCGGTTGCAGAGAATAACCCCGTTAGATTCCGGTTTGATCCACAGATCTATGGTGAAATCATTAAAGAAATAATCGGTATATCCTAAATCAACCATTCCGGCTCCGTTGGAATAAAGAGCTGTTCCGCTTTTCCGCTGTATTGTTTCAACCGGAGTAGCTTTTACGATGTACTCTTCCGAATAAGTTGATACATCGGGCGACTCCCGTAAAGTCAGTTTTAATTTGATTCGGTCGCCGGGTTGAAGGGTGGTTGTAAGATATTGATACGGATTATTCTGTACGACTCCGTTTACCGACCATTCATAATAATAATAAAGCGGAATTGTCCAGTAAGTGTCGATACCGATTGTCCGTCTTCCTTCTATATGAGATAGCTCTTTGAGTGCAAATCCGTTTTTAAAATAACGATCTGCCGGATTCTGAAGGTCTGCAACATATACGCCCCGGCCGTAATCGGCAATCACCATCTCTTGGGTAGTATAGTTGATATCAATAGAACCGAACTTCAGCGGATTGTAGCCTTTCATCCACAGGCGCCAGCGCGGGGAGTCTTTCTCTTTGATGAAAAGACCGTTATTGAAATTAATAAAGTAAAGATCGCCGCTTCCTTCGTGAAAGTATAGTCTGTGGCAATCGATGTTTGGCAAACCTTCTCCGACAGGAGTCAGGCTATTGGCTGATATGTCATATTTTCTGATATTCCCTTTAGAGCCAAGGTAAAGGATATCGCTGTTGTCGGGATCTGCGGCAATAAAGCTCACTCCCGGTTGGCGGGAAACGGTTGTAAATGTCTCTCCGCTGTCAGTCGATTTGAGGATATCTCTATCTTTTGTTAATACGAAAAGCGTAGAATGTCCTTTGTCGCGGGCTAAGGCAAAACTCTCGATACCCTTATTCAATCGTTCTGATATATTTGTCATACTCCGACCTACGTCATCCAGTCGGAAGAAGGTAGAAGTCGCCCCCGTATCGGTTCGGCGTAAAAACCAGGAACCGGTACAAACATCCGCTTTTCCGTAGCCGGGAATCCAGGATCCCAATGCGGCACCTTCAATACCACCGCCGCCATTTCCGGAGAAGTAACATGTATTGCTGTATGGATTTACGAAAGAGGTTGATCCTTCGTATCCTCGCCAGTGTCCCCAACGCCCGTACCGGTAAGTCTGTGCATCAATATCTTGTGTATTTCCGAATATAAGCTGATCGCCGAACTCATTGACATTGACACGGTAATAAAGCATCTGCCCCATGTTACTGCCGATATTGGTCCATTCGTTATTGTTGACATCCAGGTCTTTCATGAGCATTCCGCCGTCTGAACCACGGAAAACGCGACCGGATTTGTGGGACACAATGCAATGATTATCTGCATTGTGGCGCGAGTTGGTTACCGAATAATAAAGGCCGTCGTCTTGTAATGATTTTAGTCTGTGTCCCCATGCATATTCTTTGAATGTACGGCCGCCGTCAGAACTGATCGCCGAGCTCATGGAGCATCCGTATATCCAGTTCGGATCGCGGTAGTTCACACCGAAACCACCCAACCATCCCCACGGCGCTTCATTCCCGAAAAGTTTTCCGGAGCCGATCTGCGAGGCTGTTTCCTGAAGGGTAATCCAGTTTTTTCCTTTGTCAGAACTATAATAGAGTGCCGTATGTAACGGGTTGCGTTGTCCGGCGGCAAACCACATTTGAGAAGGGTTGTTCGGGTTCACATTCAAAAACCCCTGAGAAGATCCCGGAAACGGGAAAACGGTGGTATCTGATCGTAATACGGTATTATTTTGGTCGAATACGCGCAATGCCATTTTTTTCAGGCGCAACGATTTCCGTCCGTTTTCATCTGTATGGATTTTAGCTCCGTCATCAAAATAAAAGATGCTCCGGGAAGTCGGGAGATAAATCAGATCGCGGTTTGTCGGATCAAACTCCACCTGTTGAAACCAGGCTCCTTTGCTGTTGTTTGCGGGATGTATATCTTTCAGTGAGTCGGGTACGATGACCTGAGTCCAGGTTTTACACGTATCTTCGCTGACCCACAGGGAGCTATTCCAATAAGAGTTTCCGCCGTTCTGTACTGCGCCGATAAATTTCAGACTGCCGGCACTGTCTCTGAAACAATACCCGCGTTTAAATCCTTTATGGGTTGCGCCCTCTATACGGCGCCAGTTTAGACCCCCGTCACGTGTTTCGTATACAGGATTTCCGTTACTCATAAAAGCGAAAATATGATTCCAGTCATCAGGATCGACCGGTATGGCCGAATGGGTTGCCGTATTACGATGTTCGCGGGCAGGAATACGGTCTGTGATACACTCCCAGGAACGGCCCGCATTGTGCGTTTTGAAAATCCCGGCTCCGTCTGGTATAACCATCAGTGAGTCATCGTTTTCCGGGTGAACGTGAATCCAGTGGATTCTGCCGGATGAGGGTTTGTGTTCTACCGGACGGAAAATCCCCGGCTGGCGTTGTCCTCTTTTCCGGTTGTCGGGGGTGTAAGGTTCTGATAAATAATAGCTGTCGAAAGCCTCTCCGGTAAGTTCTCTTACACGGCGGGTTGTTTCTGCCTGATAGGTAGTATCTATGAATTGGTAGATACTGTCGCCGCCGGGTGTAAAGCCATAGGTAGGAAGCCATTGTTTGGCATAATTGCCATATTCAAGACTTCCGCGTACTTGCTTGCGGTTTTTGCGAATATAATCGCCCATGATTTTTTTGATCTCTTCCGCGTTCCAGCCATCGCGGGCGAGCTTAATGTAAACTTCGTCCTTCAATAAGTCTTCTTGTTTGACATCTGTGAAAAGCGAATCGGGCACCTGCTTTAATTTCCGTTGTAGTTTTTCAGAGATTGCATCTCTTTTGTAACCGGGCATAGCACTGATTACAAATGGTAGAAATACAATCGTCCCATAGATACTCTTTTTAAATTTCATTGAATTTCCTGGTTGAATGTGATGAATTGTGTTTCTCTGATAAGTATAGTAGAAACTGCCAAAGAGCTTAACAGTTAATAAAATGTTTTATAAAACGAGCTGTCTTGATGCGACAAGGCATGCCCTATTCGCTGATTGCGTGTAAGGAATAATATACCAATTTTCTATTTATACCAATTTTCAGTTCTGAAACTATACTTAAGAGAAATGCAAATTTAAAATATTTTTAATAAATGTGCAATCACAGCCGTTAATCGGGCCTTTATTCTGACGCAGCGAATTTTTTAAAAGACCGATTTGAGAAAGAGGAGGGGTGAAAACAGAAAAAAGGCAAACCGGATATTCGGTTTGCCTTTTATAATGTGTTTTTAGGAAAGTTGCGGAAGCTGGACTCGAACCAACGACCTTCGGGTTATGAGCCCGACGAGC
>JAVWBH010000069.1:0-11122 GCA_036649595.1 Bacteroidales bacterium | reverse complement strand
GAAATGGCATTAATTTGATTGCCGGAACATCGGTTAAATCGTTACGCAGGATAAGGTAACGGGCTGTGCGGTCTTGTGTAGCTGCTACCAGCTCATCTACCGTATTGATAATTCTGAATACTGACATATAAATGATTTTTTAATAATGCAATCTAATCCTCTTGTTGACAACAAAAACAGGGTATTGTTGGTTCGGTAATCTGTCAGGAAAAGAGAATGCCTGAAGTTTCCTGCAAATTTGCCCCCTGTTTTTTTGATTGACAAATAAACGGAGAAAATAGATAAGTTGGGGCATTTGTTTTAAAACACGGTTTCTGACAATCATCTAACTGAAATAAAATCTTATTTTTGGCTACATTGTTATATAAAGAAAAACAAGATGTGTCATTTTCGGATATTATAAATCGAAAATGACAAAATAAAAGAATGCGGTATGTTTACAAAAGAATTATATCCGGAGTTACGGTTACGTTGGAAAAAAATACAGGCTCAGATGAAAGAGGAGCAGGTGGATGTGTGTTTATTATCCAGTTCTGTGAATTTGTTTTATACGGCGGGACGTGTGTTTAACGGATATGTATATCTGCCCCAAACCGGAGACCCTGTGTTTTTTGTACGCCGTCCGGCCGGTTTGAAAGACGGACCGGTAATTTATATCCGTAAACCGGAAGACATGGTTGAGAAGTTGATCAAATTGCAGCTTCCGCTACCTGAGCAAATCGCATTAGAGGCCGATTCTCTGACCTATAATGAATATATACGTTTATCTTCTGTTTTTGCCGATGCCCGAAAACAGAATGCAAGTACGTTGCTGCGTACCGTGAGGGCTATTAAAACCCCTTATGAGATAGCCCGTATGCGCGAATCCGGCTTAAAACATGCTGCTGTTTATTCGCATGTGGAAGCTGTTTTTGAGGAGGGTATGACTGATGATGAAATGAGCATCGCGCTTGAAGGTATTGCACGGCGATTAGGGAATCTGGGCATTTTCCGGATTTTCGGATCCAGCATGGAAATTTTTATGGGCAGCGTGCTTGCCGGCGATAATGCCGATAATCCGTCACCATATGATTTTGCACTGGGCGGTGAAGGTCTGAACACCTCGCTGCCGGTCGGCGCCAACGGTACTTTACTACGCCCCGGAATGACATTAATGATCGATATGGGAGGAAATTTCACCGGCTATATGACTGACATGACCCGTGTATTTTCTGTACACGAACTGAAAAGTGATTTGGCAAAAAAAGCTCATCAGGTATCTTTGGATATTCAGGCTGCCGTAAAAGAGATGGCGCGTCCGGGGGTAGCTGTCAAAGAACTCTATAATCTTGCGGTGGATATTGTAAAAGCCAATCATTTGGAAAAGTACTTTATGGGGCATAATCAACAGGCGGGATTTATCGGGCATGGTGTCGGTATCGAGATAAACGAGATCCCGGTAATTGCTCCCCGTTCAGAACATATTCTGCAAGAAGGGATGACTTTTGCGCTCGAACCCAAATTTGTAATACCCGGTGTCGGGGCGGTAGGAATTGAGAATACTTTCGTTGTTCATGCCGACAGATTGGAACAATTAACAAATTATGAAGAAAAAATACAGGAGCTTCTTTAACTAAACATTCGCCAAAAGGTTGCCTTTTTTGGTGAAAAATGCGGCTATGTGAAATAAGATCCATTTTGCTTAACAATCTTCATCTATTTTTAAACTGAAAAAGTATAGGCAAAACTTGGCTCAGTAATTGAAAATCTTAACTTTGTGCTGTTAATATGTACTAAGTTAAGTGCACAAAAATAAAATAAAAGAATTATCACGAATTTATATAAGCTTACGTCATGGATAAAAAAATTCAGGAACTAACGGACAAGATTTATAAGGAGGGCGTAGAAAAAGGCAACGCCGAGGCACAGCACATTTTGGATGATGCAAAGAAAAAGGCACAGGAAATAGAAGCAAATGCTCAGAAAAATGCAGATCGGATGATGGCCGATACGCAGAAAAAAATGGATGAGTTGAAAAAAAATACTATTTCTGAACTTCAGCTATATGCGGGTCAGTGTGTAGATGCGCTTAAATCGGAAATCGCCACACTTATAACCAATAAATTATCACAATCGGCGGTAGAGGCTGCCATGGCCGATAAAGAATTTATGCAACAGGTTATTCTTGCGCTGGTAAGTGAATGGGCGAAGAAAGAAGAGCTGGTTATTGAAACAGAAGATGCTGCTATCTTGACAAACTTCTTTGAGGCAAAAGCAAAAGAATTGTTGTCTGCCGGTCTTGAAATTAAGCAGGTGAATGGTTTGAAAACTGATTTTTCTGTTTCTCCTGCCGACGGATCATATAAAGTGACTTTTGGCGAAGCCGAATTCGTTAACTATTTCAAAGAATTCTTACGTCCGCAGTTAGTGGAAATGCTTTTTGCAAAATAAGAACGGGATTTTCCGAATAAATCATCGAATAAAGGACCGTGTCTGTTTCTGAATTTATATAGAATTCATCATTGCATACTCCGATTTTCGTTTACATTTATCAACTTATGAGTAAATATTATTGTCTGATTGCCGGACTGCCCGACATTCATATCGACGACCAGAAACTTTCCTATTCAGTAGCGGAGTTTAAGGAAGAGGTGTATGAGCAGCTTTCTGCAAGCGACCGCAAGTTATTCGATTTGTTTTTCCTGAAATATGATAATGCGAATCTGTTGAAGCTTTTAAAAGATAAAGAAGCTTCTCTGGATTCACGTGGTACATTATCGGGGGAAGAGCTGGAAAGAATCATTAAGCAACTCAAGGAGGGCGATCAGCCGGAAGCTAAGAACATTTCTTATTTTTCACCTTTTATTGCTTCGTATTTTGAAGAGAAATCATCGGATGAAGCGGCGTTGCACGAAGATCAGCTTTCGGCGCTCTATTATGATTATGCCGTTAAGTCATCGAATGATTTTGCTTCCGACTGGTTTGAATTCAATTTGAATCTGAATAACATGCTGATTGCATCAGCATCGCGTAAATATCATTTTGATCCGTCGACTTTAATTGTCGGGGATAATGAAGTTGCAAAGGCATTGCGTTCTTCCTCGGCACGCGACTGGGGATTGGCGGGAACTGTGGATTTTATTGAAGCAGTACAACGAATCGGAGAAGAAACCGATTTGACAGAGAAAGAAAGAAAAATCGATTTGCTGAAATGGAATTGGTTGGAAGAACATTCGTTTTTCCATTATTTTACAGGAGAAAGATTATTTGCCTATATGCTGAAACTTGAAATTATCGAGCGTTGGTTCCGTTTGAATAAAGAAACGGGAGAAGCGCAGCTACGGGAAATGATCGGACGTCTGAAAAGTGAAGTGAAACTTCCGGACGATTTTGAATAAAAAATAAGTATTAACACAATATGGCTACAAAAGGATTAGTAAAAGGGATTGTATCCAACCTGGTTACCGTTGAGGTGGATGGTCCTGTTTCACAAAATGAAATTTGCTTTATCACCACGGGTGGGACAAAGCTGATGGCCGAAGTAATTAAGGTTACTGGCAAAAATGCCTATGTACAGGTGTTTGAGAGTACCCGCGGGTTGAAAGTAGATGCTGAAGTGGAGTTCGAAGGACATATGCTTGAGGTTACTTTAGGACCGGGTATGCTTTCGCGTAACTACGATGGCTTGCAGAATGACCTGGATAAGATGAAAGGTGTGTTCTTGCAGCGGGGAGATTATACATTTCCGTTGGACGAAGAAAAACTATGGGGTTTTAAACCGCTTGCCAAAGTAGGCGATAAAGTAAAGGCGGCTGATTTTCTGGGTGAAGTGATTGAAAACTTCCAGCCATTGAGAATTATGGTTCCTTTTTCTTTCTCCGGAACATATACTGTAAAAAGTATTGTTGAGGAAGGTGAATATAATATTTATAAAATTATTGCGGTATTAACGGATGAAGAAGGCAAAGACCATGAGCTGAACATGATTCAGAAATGGCCTGTAAAAAAAGCCGTTACCCATTATAAAGAAAAGCCGCGTCCTTTTAAACTTTTAGAAACCGGTGTGCGTACAATCGATACGGTAAATCCGATCGTAGAAGGCGGGACAGGTTTTATCCCGGGTCCGTTTGGTACCGGAAAAACGGTATTGCAGCATGCTATTTCAAAACAGGCAGAGGCTGATATCGTAATTATCGCCGCTTGCGGTGAGCGTGCCAATGAGGTGGTTGAGATCTTTACCGAGTTCCCTGAATTGGTCGACCCGCATACAGGGCGTCCGTTGATGGAGCGTACAATTATTATTGCGAATACTTCAAATATGCCGGTGGCAGCCCGTGAAGCATCTGTTTATACCGCTATGACTTTGGCTGAGTATTACCGTTCGATGGGGCTTAAGGTATTGTTGATGGCCGATTCTACTTCTCGTTGGGCTCAGGCACTGCGTGAGATGTCCAATCGTTTGGAAGAGTTGCCCGGACCGGATGCTTTCCCAATGGACCTTTCGGCGATTATCTCAAACTTCTATGGTCGTGCGGGATATGTAGAGCTGAATAACGGAGAAAGCGGTTCGATTACGTTTATCGGAACAGTATCTCCGGCAGGGGGTAACCTAAAAGAACCGGTAACGGAGAATACAAAAAAGGTAGCGCGCTGCTTCTTTGCATTAGAGCAGGAACGTGCCGACCGTAAACGTTATCCGGCAGTGAATCCGATTGACTCGTATTCTAAATATATCGAATATCCTGAGTTTGAATCTTATATTTCTGATTTGATTTCTCCTGAATGGACTTCGAAAGTAAATGAAATCAAAACCCGCTTGCTTCGTGGGAAGGAGATTGCCGAACAGATTAATATCTTGGGTGACGACGGTGTACCGACAGAATATCATGTGACGTTCTGGAAATCCGAATTAATTGACTTTGTGATTCTGCAGCAAGATGCATTCGATAAAATTGACTCTGTAACACCATTGGAGCGTCAGGAGTATTTATTGAATAAAGTAGTGGATGTATGTCATACAAACTTCCGCTTTTCCAATTTTAACGAGGTAATGGACTATTTCAAGAAAATGATCAACTTATTCAAACAGCAGAATTATTCGGAATACAAATCGGATAAATTCTATCAGTTTGAGAAAGAGATCCAGGATCTGATTAGCGAACGAAACATCGAAAAAAAAGAATATTGCAAAAAAAGCTTTTCAAAAAATATATACTAAAATTACTGCCATTACCAAAGCAACCTGTACGCTGAAAGCAAAGGGTGTAGGTAATGATGAGCTGGCAACAGTAGACGGCGAATTGGCTCAGGTAGTAAAAATTGTAGGGGATGAAGTAACATTGCAGGTTTTTGGCGGAACAGAAGGTATCCGTACAAATGCCGAGGTGGTTTTCCTCGGACAGGCCCCAACTATTAAAGTGAGCGACCAGCTTGCCGGTCGATTCTTTAATGCTTTTGGTAAACCGATTGACGGCGGACCGGAAGTAGAAGGTATTGAGGTTGAAATTGGCGGACCGTCGGTAAATCCGGTACGTCGTAAACAGCCTTCTGAGTTGATCGCTACCGGTATTGCCGGTATTGACCTGAACAACACGCTTGTATCGGGGCAGAAGATTCCGTTTTTTGCGGATCCCGATCAGCCGTTTAACCAGGTAATGGCTACTGTGGCGCTTCGTGCAAAAGCAGATAAAATTATTTTGGGTGCCATGGGTATGACGAATGACGACTTCTTATTCTTTAAGAATGTGTTTAGTAATGCCGGGGCGCTCGATCGTATTGTAAGTTTTGTCAATACAACCGAAAATCCGCCGGTAGAACGTTTGTTGATTCCGGACATGGCATTGACCGCTGCTGAATATTTTGCGGTAGAAAAGAATGAAAAGGTATTGGTTCTGTTGACTGACCTGACCTCTTATGCGGATGCATTGGCGATCGTGTCAAATCGTATGGACCAGATTCCGTCGAAAGACTCGATGCCGGGTTCTTTGTATTCGGATCTTGCCAAGATTTATGAAAAAGCAGTACAGTTCCCTTCTGGGGGATCTATCACGATTATTGCGGTAACCACCTTGTCGGGCGGCGACATTACACATGCCGTGCCGGATAATACCGGTTATATTACGGAGGGACAGCTGTTTTTGCGTCGTGATTCTGAAATTGGTAAAGTAGTTGTTGACCCGTTCCGCTCATTGTCTCGTTTGAAACAGTTGGTTGCCGGAAAGAAAACCCGCGAAGATCATCCTCAGGTGATGAATGCGGCGGTTCGTCTGTATTCGGATGCTGCCAATGCGCGTACCAAAATGGAGAATGGTTTCGACCTGACAAATTATGATGAACGTACGCTTGCTTTTGCCAAAGAGTATGCCAATGATTTGCTTGCGATTGATGTGAATCTGAACACAGATGAGATGCTGGATACTACCTGGAGTTTGTTCTCCAAGCATTTCAAGCCGGATGAGGTAAATATCAAGCGTGATCTGGTCGATAAATACTGGCAGAAATAATACATAAATTATGGCTATAAAATTTCAATATAATAAAACCTCTCTTCAGATGCTCGAAAAGCAGCTGAAGATGCGTGTGCGTACTTTGCCTACGATTAAGAATAAGGAAAGTGCATTGCGTATGGAGGTGAAGAAATCGAAAGATGAAGCCAAAGATCTGGAAAAACAGCTGGAAAAAGCGATTGCCGCATATGATAAAATGATGGCCCTTTGGAGCGAGTTCGATCCTTCTCTGATAAAAGTGAAGGACGTTATACTCAACGTGAAGAAGATTGCCGGCGTACGTGTGCCTATCCTGGAAAATATCGAATTCGATATTGCTCCTTACAGCATGTTTTCCGCTCCGAAATGGTATGTTGACGGTTTCAGCATTCTGATTCGAATGGCCCGCACGGCTATTGAAAAAGATTTTACCGATATGAAACTCGATCTTTTGGAAGTAGCCAGAAAGAAGACTACACAAAAGGTAAATCTTTTTGAAAAAGTGCAGATTCCGGGCTATCAGGATGCGATTCGCAAAATCAAGCGTTTCATGGAGGATGAAGAGAATCTTTCGAAATCTTCGCAGAAGATTATGCGTTCACAGCAGGAAAAAAGAAAGGAGGCACAGGAATGGTAGTAGCAATGACCAAATACAGCTTTCTGATTTATCATAAAGAGTATGATGCTTTTCTGACGCAATTGCGTGAATTGGGAATGCTTCATGTAATAGAGAAGCAAAATGGTACTCCTGAAGAGGGTAGCGAATTGCAGACTCGCTTACAGGACGCAACTCGTTTTGAACGCAACCTGAAAGAGATGGCGCGTATTCTGGGAGAAGACTTTACGGCGTGTGCGCCTGTCGATCCGCATGATGATGCAATCGGAAAAGTAGCTGCTTTCGAGAATTACCAGGAAGAAAAGGCTAAGTTGATTCAAAAGCAGGCTCATCTTCAGAAAGAGATTGAGCGTATGGCTATCTGGGGCAACTTTGACTGGGAGCGGATATATTCATTGCGTGATGCCGGCTATATAATTCGTTTTTATACAGTCGCTGAACGTAATTTCAGAGAAGAATGGGTAGACGAGTACAATGCGATTCCTATTTTTTCGGATAGCTCGCTGGTGTATTTCATTACCATTACGCCCTCCGGGAAGGTGGTTGAATTTGAAGATGCCGAGCGTGTGCGCTTGCCGAAAGAAACACTGCATGAACTGCAGGTTGCTCAGCAAGAAGCGAAAGATGATGAGTCTGAACTGAATAAAGAGGTTATCGCGTTTTGTAAAGAATGGTATAATACCATTGAAGCGGAATATCATCATTTGCAGGAAGCTGTTGATTATACGAAGGTGATTCTTAATTCAGAATCGCAGGCCGACAATAAGCTAATCTTACTGGAAGGATGGGTTCCGACGCAAAATGAACCTAAAATTAATGCATTCCTTGAATCAGAAGGTATTTATTACCTTTCTCAACGGGCAACCAAAGAGGATCCGGCTCCGGTAAAACTGACCAATAATCGTTTTGCCCGCTTATTCCATCCGATAACAGAATTGTATGAAATGCCTTCGTACGGGGAAATGGACTTAACGCCGTTTTTCGCTCCTTTCTTTGTGATGTTTTTCGGATTATGTTTGGGTGATGCCGGATACGGGCTTATTCTATTATTGGTAGGATTGATTGCCCGCAGACGGGTAAAACCATCTCTGAAACCAATTATGACGCTGGTTGCTATTTTAGGTGCCGGCACTGTGGTTTTCGGAACGGTAAGCGGAACGTTATTCGGTATTGAATTGCTGAAAGTAGACTGGCCGTGGATTACAAAACTGAAAACGATTATGCTTAATCCGGATCAGTTATTTACCTTCTCGCTGATTGTAGGTGCATTCCAGATTATATTTGGTATGGTGCTTAAAGCTGTTGGACAAACCGTTCGTTTCGGCTTTAAAAATGCACTTTCGGCTTGGGGCTGGCTTATTGCAATTGTTGGCTGCGGAGGTACATTCGCTTTACAACATTTTGGCTTCTTGCCGGCGTCGACCGCTCGTATCCTGTATTATGTAACCGGCGGAATAGGTGCTCTCGGAATTTTCGTGTTCAACGATATGAAGCGTCATCCGTTGATAAATGTAGGAGCAGGGCTTTGGGATTCTTATAATATGGCGACCGGTCTTTTAGGAGATGTTCTTTCTTATGTGCGTTTGTTCGCCTTAGGAATTTCGGGTGCTGTATTGGGGTTGGTATTCAATGACCTGGCCATTAAAATGAGTCCGGATATTCCGGTAGTGGGATTCCTGGTATCAGCGGTGATTTTGATTTTCGGCCATTCGATGAACTTGTTTATGGCCGGCCTGGGTGCTTTCGTTCACCCGATGCGTCTGACTTTCGTAGAGTTTTACAAAAATGCCGGTTTTGAAGGCGGAGGTAAAAAATATAATCCGTTTGCCCGTAAAACCAAAGAGGAAAAATAAGAGAGATTCCTCGCTCAAGATTAAAATAGTAAAAAATAAATAACAATTTAAAATTAAGAATTATGCAACCAATTGTTTTAGCTTACATCGGTGTTGGTCTAATGCTTGGACTATCTGGAATCGGAAGTGCTTACGGTGTATCAATCACAGGAAACGCTACAGTAGGAGCGTTGAAAAAGAATCCGGATAAGTTCGGTAATTTCATGGTATTGTCGGCGTTGCCGGGTACACAGGGTCTTTATGGCTTCTTGGGTTATTTCCTTATCTCTGGTGTTTTGACTTTAGATATGAGCTGGTTAGCTGCAGCCGGTGTTTTTGGAGCCGGTTTGGCATTAGGTTTTGTTTGTTTGTTTTCAGCTATCCGTCAGGGTCAGGTTTGTGCGAATGGTATTGCCGGAATTGGTGCCGGATATGATTTGTTTGGTAAAACATTGATCCTTGCGGTATTCCCTGAGCTTTATGCGATTGTGGCAGTGGCTGCTACTTTCTTGATCAGCGGAACGCTTTAATCAGAATAAGTTATTAAAAAAGCGGAGCCCGGATTCGAAAGAATTCCGGGCTTTCTTTGTTATTGCCGATAGGCATTATCTTATTTAACGGCCATCTGGATTCTTTCGGATATTCCCTCCGTTCATCTACGTGTCTGAGAATACTCGGAGCTCTTGCAGTAACTATTTCTACGGATTAAGATTAAAATCAGATAAAAAGGGATCCTAAAAATAATTTCCGGGGATGTTTTTTTTTGCACAGCGTACGGAGTTCTTCCATACAGCGTACGGAGTCCTCTCGCGTACCGTACGCAATCCTTCTATACAGCGTACGGTGTATGGAAGGATTCCGTACGGTGTATAGAAGGATTGCGTACGGTGTATAGAAGAACTCCGTACGGTGTGCGCAATCTTGTGCCCCAATAGAAGTAATAATGGGACCCGAAATTTGGATAGTCGCTTAAGGTGGATATAAACGTATTATATTTACCGAAAATGAGAAAATATTGCGAGGGCATTTTTTAAGAGAATGCGGTCAAACGTATGGTCGGGGTAATTTCCAGTTGTTATGAAGAAAAGTAGGTCTCTCCTTTGGGGAATAACATCACCAAATTTGCCGAAGAACCGTTTGGCTTCGGAATCCAAGTTGAAATACTGTTACAAAGATGTTTTTAATTCAAAAGAGTGGCTACATTCAACCCACCCCCCACTAAATATCGGGTGAGCCATTATTCTTTCAATTCCCGTCTGTATTATAAATCAATATCCCCAGATTTACCAAAAGTCCGTACCAGGCAATCTGATAATTAATTTCTTCTTGCAACAGGAGTAGTCGGGCATTGGTTGCGTTTGTTGCACTTGTTACTAATTCCAGATTTGTAAGAGTGCCGGCCTGATAATTTGTCCGGGCTTGTTGATACGCTTCCTGGGATACCAGATCCTGAACTTTCAATTGTTCCAGAGAAGCGGCGGCAGATACAAGTGTAAAATAAGAATCGGCTACCTGGCGGGTAATCTCCTTTTCGGTAAGGGTTAGTGTTGCAGTCGACTTATTGATCTGGGCATTTGCGAGGCCTATGTTTTGTTTTCTTTTACCTCCTTCATAAAGCGGAACTTCCAATGTGGCACCAACAGCAAAATTAGCTCTTAGTTTATTGATATTGGGCTCATATCCGTTGTTGAAACCGCCTGATATACCGGCACTCAGAGTCGGATTAAAAGACCGGTCGGCTGTTTTCTTTTGTAAGTGGGCTAATTCAATGTTTTTACGCATAATTTTCATTTCCATCCGATTCTCAAGAGCGAAAGTTATCAGCTCTTCCAGAGAACGTTTTTCTTGTTTCCGGATAAAATATAAAGAGAGAGGGGTGTTGTCAGAGATGGTGGTGTCAGCCAGCATTCCCAGGTTGATATATTGTTTTTCTTTCTCAGCTCCTAAGGCGATCAGCTCGGATTTTACAGCCTGAAGTCCCGCGTTGGTATTGAGATAATCGAAATTTGTCGCACTACCGGCTTGCTTCCGTAACATTGTTTGTTCGAGCATTTGCTTGAAATTATGCAGTTGCTCTTCTTTGATACGGATCGATTTTCGCGAAAATGCCGTAAGGTAATAACCCTGTATTCCCTGTAAGGTGAGCGATTGGAGTAGCTGTTGCTTCTCTAATACAGCCAGGTCTTTTTCTATTTGTGCGGCTTCGATTT
>JAVWBH010000068.1:0-11196 GCA_036649595.1 Bacteroidales bacterium | reverse complement strand
ATATTCATTCTTAGCGAATTAACATTTTATTTCATGTCTGACTTTTTGTTAAGTACCTTGCTGTTAGATTGGTATCGTATTCATCGGCGTGAACTGCCATGGCGCGAAACGCAAGATCCGTATAAAATATGGATATCTGAGATCATCTTACAACAGACGCGTGTGCAGCAGGGACTCGAATATTATAATCGTTTTATCCTGCGTTTTCCGGATATAAAAGCATTAGCGGCCGCACCTTTGGAAGAAGTGTTAAAATATTGGCAGGGGCTGGGTTATTATAGTCGGGCTCGTAATCTGCACGCTGCAGCCATACAGGTAGCAACTCTGTTTGACGGGGTTTTTCCGAAAACTTATGAGGATATTCTTGCATTAAAAGGAATCGGGACGTATACGGCAGCCGCTATTGCTTCTTTCGCCTATGATTTGCCATATGCTGTTATAGACGGAAATGTATATCGGGTTTTGTCGCGGGTATTTGCTTTGCCCACTCCGATTGATACTGGTCGGGGAAAAAAAGATTTTCAGCAGTTGGCCGATTCTTTGATTGATCCCCGTCATCCCGCTCTCCATAATCAGGCGATGATGGAATTGGGGGCATTACAATGTATACCTGTTAATCCGGATTGTTCTCTCTGTCCGCTCCATTCCATTTGTGTGGCGGCTGCTACCCGTACGGTAGCCGATTATCCGGTAAAGCAAGGCAAAACCAAAGTCCGCGACAGGTGGTTTCATTACTTCTATATAGAGCAAGATGGATTTACCTTTATCCGCCAGCGTACTGCAAAAGATATATGGAGTCATTTATATGAGTTCCCGCTTGTAGAAACGGAGGCCCGCACAGATACCGCCCAATTGGTATTGTCGGACGACTTTCTAAAATTGTTCGGCAACATGCAATTGACGATGGAGATTATAATGGAGCGTAAGCATATCTTGTCTCATCAGCATATCCACGCCGTTTTTTATCGGATTGTCCCCCTGCAGCCGGTTTCTTTGCCACAAGGATATCTGAGGATTCCACTGGCAGAGTTGGATAATTATCCGGTTTCCAGGCTGACTCATCTCTGCATTGAACAACTATAGTACATTCTTGTTATATATTTTTGACAATAGCCCCCTTTTTTGCTATATTTGTTAAAAGATAAATCATTCTCTATAAATACATAAGTATATGTCAGTAAATAAAGTTATTCTGATCGGTAATGTGGGTAAAGAGCCGGAAGTGCGTTACCTGGAAGGTGGCGTAGCGGTAGCTTCGTTCACATTAGCAACAACTGAAAGAGGGTATAAAACTCAGGCAGGCGTACAGGTTCCCGAAAGAACCGAATGGCATAATGTAATTGCATGGCGCGGACTGGCAGAAATTGTTGAAAAATATGTACATAAAGGTACACCTTTATATATTGAGGGCAAGATTCGTACCCGTAGCTGGGATGATCAGAATGGTATAAAACGTTATACGACAGAAATATATGCGGATAATGTCGAACTGCTTGGACGTCGCCCGGAAGGAGCCGCAAATGGTAATTTTGCACCTGCAGCTCCCGCTGCCGCACAAGCTCCCGGACAAGCGCAGCCCTACCAGTCGCCTGCACAGCCACAGGCTCAGCCCGGAGTAAATAATCAGGGTGACGACCTGCCTTTTTAATACAAATTTGTTATATTTGCACAGCGGCTTTTAGCTGCTAAACTCAGAAGAGTCAGAATTTTACCGGATTCCGGCTCTTCTGTTTTCAGATGTCGAACTAATACTCATCTCTTTGGACTCAGATTATTATTTATCTCAGCTCTTTACCTCCATTCAATGGCAGGCACCTTCTATAAGTGCTGTCGTAGCCTTGTTGCTTGCTTGTTTGTTATTGGGTGCGTCCGGATTTATCTCTGCATCGGAAATAGCCTTCTTTTCTTTATCGCCGGTCGACCGGAATCGGATTGATGATTATGAACATCCCTCAGACCGGGTGATCGATTCATTATTAAGCCGCTCGCAGTTTCTGTTGGCAACTATTTTGATTGCTAACAATTTTGTGAACGTGTCGGTCGTAATTCTGGTTACGTTCTTTATGAACTCGGTCTTTGTAGACCAATCTCCTCTTTTTACTTTTCTCGTGCAGACTGTTGTTCTGACCTTCTTGCTATTGCTTTTTGGCGAAATTATGCCAAAGATCTATGCTTCTTATAACGCATTGCGCTTTGCCCGGATGTCGGCATCTACACTTCGGGTGTTGCAAAAGCTGTTTTATCCGCTAGCGTCTTTGTTGGTGATTGCCACGGATGTGATCAACAGGAATATGAGCCGACGGAATCAGAATTTATCTATGGATGATCTTTCGCAGGCCCTTGAGCTGACATCGCACGAAATAAAAGAAGAGAAGTCGATGTTGGAAGAGATTATCAAATTTGGCGATAAAGCGGTTCAGGAGGTCATGACTTCCCGTGTAGAAATGACTACAATTGAGATTAACAGTAGTTTTACAGATGTCATGAAGTTGGTGGTGGATACCAACTACTCTCGTATTCCCGTATATGAAAACACGGAAGATCATATAAAAGGTGTTTTATATATAAAAGACCTGCTCCCTTATCTTAATCAACCCGCTACTTTTGATTGGAATAATTTGATCCGGCCTGCTTATTATGTGCCCGAAACAAAGAAAATCGACGATCTGCTGGAAGATTTCAGATCGAAGAAAATTCATATGGCCATTGTTGTGGACGAGTTTGGGGGAACATCCGGATTGATTACGCTCGAAGACGTTTTGGAAGAGATTATCGGCGAAATCAGCGACGAATACGATGAAGATGAGTCTACATTCCAGAAAATAAATGATAATACATGGATTTTCGAAGCGAAAGTACAATTGAATGATTTCTACAAGATTACCGGGCTGGACGATTCTGATTTCGGCCACGAGTCTGAAGATTGTGAATCATTGGCCGGGTTGATTCTCGAAATAAAGGGAGAATTCCCGGTGGTAAACGAGACGATCGATTATCGCCGTTTCCGATTTACTGTTTTGGCGGTCGACCGCCGACGCATTCTGAAAGTCCGGTTTGCCATTATAAAATCGGAAGAGGAAGCAAATAATCATTAACCGAACCCAATGCCTTTTGTTGAAATAAAGAAAAATAACGGTGCCCGGATTGGAATCTGGCAGATAACCGAAACCGAAGATCAATTGCTCTCATTACTTAGGGAGCCCGCACAATATCAAAAGGAACTCGATGCATATGTTTCAGCGAAACGGCGCATCGAGTTCCTTGCTGTTCGGGTTATGTTACAGCAACTAACCGGCGAGGTACTTTGTGTAGGGTATGAACCATCCGGCAAACCATTTTTAATAAATCATACAGAGCTTGTCAGTATCTCTCATACGGGAGGATATGCAGCTGTTATTTTACATCCTTCTTTACCGGTAGCTATTGATATTGAGCAGCGCAGTGAAAAAGTTTTGCGGTTGCAATCTAAATTTATGAACGCGGCAGAATTGGCGGCCGTCGATCCGTCGTCTCCTTTGTCGTATGCCTTACTCTGTTGGTCGGCCAAGGAAACGCTGTTTAAAATTATACCCGAAGAAGAAATCGATTTTAAATCACATCTTCATTTGTCGCCTTTTCTGGTAGCTTCCCAAGGTACAATCCCTGCCATGGATACCCGTAATGACCTTCCACGCCATTTTACGATTAACTATGCAGATCAGCAAGACTATGTGTTGACCTGGTGTGTGAGGGAGGGAGAGAATACTTTATAATAATTAACCGAGACCATTTCGTTTATTGCTGTTATCCAATCTTCTATTTTCCTGATGCCTGTGCATTAGGATTTTTTTTGCGATTGTTGTTCTGTGTAAATTTTTAATAATCAGCTATTTGTTGTCTTGGTTGTTGCGGTAAAGATATTTTTTTTAAAAATGAGGTTGGGTAAAATTAATCCATGTTGTCTTCTTTATAACAAACGAACTAATGAGAACATCCGAAGAAAATATACATCATCTTTCCTTAAAGTATTTTGAAGGAAATCTTTCATTCAATGAAGAGAAAATATTGTTTAATTATCTCCGCCAAGATGAGGCTCATATGTGTCGTTTTAGGGAGTGGGAAAAAGAATGGATTGTTTCAATCTCCAAAGATGCTGAAATAGATAAGAATTGGTTAGCGTTATGTCATAAATTAAATAATTATGACAAGGGAGAGCCAAAGAATACTTCCATGAAAATCAATTTAAGAAAAATATATCCTTATGCAGCTGTATTTGTATTAGGAATATTAATGACAATTACCGCATATAGCTTACAGCGTTATTTGTTTAAAGGGCTTAACGACCCTATGCAATCGCACTATTTTGTTCCTGCCGGTTCGCAGTCCAAAGTTGTTCTTCCTGATAATTCTGTTATTTGGCTGAATTCAGGCTCAACTTTAAAATATGACGACACATTTGGTTGTAAAAACCGGACGGTGTATATGGATGGGGAAGGATTATTTGAGGTAACAAAGAATCTGGATTTGCCATTTATTGTAAAAAATGAAAAGATGGCTGTCACAGTGCATGGAACGGTGTTCAATATGCGGGTTTTTAAAGAAGATACAATTGCGCAGGTAGAGTTACTGGAGGGATTGGTTTCTGTTGACTGTTTGTTTGGGACCGGAATCACAAGACTATTGCCGGGAGAACGATTAATAGTAAATGAAAGTCAGCGGATATTAAAGAAAGAACGGTTTGAAGTGGATTCTTATCTCTCTTGGCACGAAGGATACCTGGCTTTTTGCGATGAGCCTCTTTCTGAAATAGTAAAAGAATTAGAGAGGCGTTTTGATGTGAAAATAATAATCAAGAATGAACGCTTAAAGGCAAATCGGTATTATCTCACATTTGTAAATCAGGAGACACTGCCTGAAATTTTAGAACAAATACAGAAAGATGAGAATATCAGGGTAGAAATAAAAGACAGCCTGATCGAAATTTATTAAAAATGTCAGATCATTTCAATCGACCTACAACCTTATCTATCGATTTTATAAGATCTATTCGATTGGAAAATATTAAATAAATCAAATACTTCATCACCATGAAAAAGCTATTTTGTGCATTAGCATTTTCGCATGTGTTGGCACTGTCAGCTCAGGATAATGCTAACTTAAGTCTGAAAGTGGAAAATAAACCTATTTCAGTAGTATTAAATGAGATAACTAAAAAAGCCGGATATTCATTTGTAATCCCAACAAATGGATTAGATGTAAATCAGCTGGTTTCAATAGATGTCACCAATCAACCTGTCTCGCAGGTATTGGCCCGGTTGTTCGGTAATACAACTGTGTCTTATCGTATTGAGGGAAAGAGTATCTATATTACCAGGCAGACTCAGCCTTTAGGGAAAAATAAAAAAGCAATAGACATAAAAGGGACTGTTCTCGATGAAAAAGGAGAACCTATTATTGGGGCTACTGTGGTTGATCCAATATCTAATACCGGGACAGTAACAGACTTTAATGGGAAATTTTCGGTTTTATTGCCGGAAGGTACCGAACTGACTGTCTCCTACATGGGGTATGAATCGAAAAAAATAAAAACAGGCTCTAAAAAAGAGTTGGTTGTCAGACTGATTGAAGATTCAAAAAAATTAGACGAAGTCGTGGTGGTGGGTTATGGCGTTCAGAAAAAAAGTGATTTGACAGGAGCTATTGTTTCTATCAAGTCAGAAGATCTGAATGAAACACCTACATCAAGCATGGCCGAAATGTTAAGAGGTAAAGCACCCGGAGTACAGGTAAATCTGGGTAATGCGAAGCCGGGAGGATCCTCCTCTATTCTGATCCGTGGACGCCGGTCATTATCTGCAGGAAATAATCCGTTATATATTGTGGATGGAGTGCCCATGGAGCAAATCGATGAGATAAACTCTAATGATATAGCTTCTCTTGAAATTTTAAAAGATGCTTCTTCTCAATCTATTTATGGAGCAAGAGCAGCAAATGGAGTTGTACTGGTAACAACAAAACGCGGGATTTCAGGAAAGCCCAAAGTCGATTATAACTTTTATATAGGGAGACAGGACATTAATAGGAACTTCGATTTTTATAATGGTCCGGAATGGGCAGAATACCGCAAAGAAGCCTTCACGAATGCAAATGGGTATTATGATGAAGAGCAGTGCTTCAGTAGTCTGATGCTGGATGTTTTAAACTCTGGTAATTGGGTCGATTGGGAAGATGTAATGATAAATCCTGCTTTGCAGCAAAAACATGACCTTACGGTTCGAAGTGGGAATGATAAATCAAAAATGGCTTTTTCTTTGGGGTACTTTGATCAGAATGGGATTGTTCGTAATTCTGATTATCGCCGTATAACAGGTCGATTGAATATCGATCATAAGATACTGAATAATCTTAGCCTGGGAGCCAATTTATATTATTCCAATTCCCGTACAAATAGTGCAGACGGTTCTTTTAATACATTTATTACGATGCCTCCTTTAGCTAAAATCTATAATGATGATGGATCACTTCGTATGGATGTTACAGAAGTCGGAGATGCTCACTACAATCCGCTTTGGAATATCGACCGGGCAATTAATGAGCAGAAAAATGATAATTTCCTTACGAATCTTTACATAGACTGGGAAATTATAAAAGGATTGACTTACCGCGCAAATGGTAGTATGAATTACCGGAATGAGCAATTGGGTAGTTATTTATACCGCGATCATACAGTTGGGCGTAATACTAAAGGAAAAGCACTCCTTAATAATACGAAAATAACAGATTATCTTTTCGAAAACATACTGAATTACAATAAAGACTTTAATACGGATAACCGCCTTTCTGCTACGTTAATGCAAAGCGTGAATGTTATTAACCGAAGGATTTCTGAAAACGTCGGAATGGGATTTGCTAATGATGAAAAAGGATATGACGCAATTTCTTCCGCAATGGAATTTGGAACACCTACATGGGGTATTACAGAAAGAAAGCTTCTTTCTTACATGGGACGTGTCAATTATACGTTGTTGAATAGATATACAGTTTCTGCCGCTTTGCGTATCGATGGTTCTTCTGTATTCGGAAAGAACAATAAATATGGATACTTCCCGTCTGCTGCGGCCTCTTGGAGGGTAAACGAAGAAAAATTTATGCGGAATCTCTTATGGATATCAAATCTGAAAATCAGAGGGTCTTGGGGACAAGTAGGGAATCAAGGCGTATCCCCCTATTCAACCCTTGGCTTGACTGATCGATATGTAAATGAATTTGGTGATGATAAAATGGTAGGATTCCTGCCAGGCAGCGAATTATGGAATCCGAATCTAAAATGGGAGACCTCTACCACTACAAATTTCGGATTAGATTTTGGTTTCCTTAAAGAGCGTATTAGTGGTGTATTAGAGTTTTATAAGACAAATACCTCCGACCTGTTAGTGAAACGTTCTATTAGTCAGGCTTTAGGATATACTTCTCAAATGGTAAATCTGGGTAAGGTTGAAAATAAAGGCGTAGAATTTGCTTTGAACGGATATCCTATTCGTACCAGTAAAGTATCCTGGAACTTAAACTATTCGATTTCTGCTAATCGGAATAAAATTGTCAAAATCACAGGGGAAACGGATGAGAACGGAAAACCTTTAGATGATATTAATTCAGGCTGGTTTATCGGTAAATCCATGAATGTACATTACAATTATAAGTTTGATGGAATATGGCAGTTAAATGATGATATTATTAACTCTCATATGCCAACGGCACAACCGGGTATGGTTAAAGTTGCAGATGTAACCGGTGATGGAGTTATCTCCTCGGACGACCGTATTATCATGAACCGAGATCCGAAATGGATTTCATCTTTTGGTACGACTTTAAATTTATACGGAGTGGATTTGAGTTGTGATTTCTATGTGTCATATGGCGGAATCCTTTATAATTCTTATTTGACCGATTTTGCAAAAGGTGGTGACATGTTAGGAAAACTCAATGGAATTAAACGAGATTACTGGACTCAGATTAATCCGTCAAATACGGCTCCGGCGCCCAATTATGTGCAGCAGCCGGCATATATGACAGCCTTGGGTTATCAGGATGCAACTTATATTCGACTCAGAAATCTTACTGTCGGATATACTTTACCAAGAGAGATTACAAAGAAATTTTATATACAGAATTTGAGAGTATACTTTACTGCAAATAATCTCTGGACAAAAACGGATGTTTTGAGTTACAGCCCAGAAGTGAATACGGGAGGATATCCTGAGCCCCGCACATTCCTTTTTGGTTTGAATATCTCGTTATAAATCAACTTAAATGAATATACGCAAATGCGATCGCCATCACTCACCAGAAGTTGAGATACCAAAAAAAGGGTTTATAAATGGCACATTTGACTTTAATGTGAAAAATTAGAAGATATACAAATGAAAACAATATTATTCAGATTTTTGATCAGCGCTACTTTATTGATATCGTTTAGTGCCTGTAGTGATTTCTTAGATGAAGAAAGTAAAACAAAATATACTTCCCAGTACATATATGGTACGGAAGACGGTTTAAGTATGGCTGTTACCTCATTGTATGCGCTTGATCGTCAATATCAGGATCAGAATGAAGCTTCAGTAACTTTTGCATTGACCCGGGCTACGGATGAAAGTGTGACAAATGGCGGAACCGGTAATTTTTATGGAACATATGATCCGAATTATTTAAAACCATCCGCCGCGCAGCCCAAAGATATGTGGCAGGGGATGTATAATATAATAGGAAAGTGTAATGATATTATTAAATCAGCAGAACAGTTTCCTGAATCTGAAAGCCTGACTTCTTTGATCGGACAGGCAAAAGCATTCCGTGCACAATCTTACTTTTTACTGTATCGTACATTCGATCGTATTTGGCTAAATACGATTTCTACTACTCCCGAGAATGTAAATGACAAACGAGATTATCGTCCGGCTACGAAAGAAGAAGTATTCAAACTTTTATATGAAGATATGAATTATGCTATCCAATATCTTGAATGGGCTCCCAAAGATAAGGGTCGGTATAATAAAGCGGCAGCGTGTCATCTACTAGCTAAAATAGCGCTTTGGAATGAGGATTGGGATACGGTTTTAAAACAAATCGATGCGATTGAAAATTCAGGGATCGACTATCAACTGGTGGATGTTGATAAGATTTTTAATAGTGAAAATTTAAATCATTCAGAGGCGCTTCTTGTTCAGCAATGGAGCCGTAATCCGGGAGGTAATTTGTCTCAGACTACACCTAAGGGCAATCTGTTTGCCTCTTTTTTCATAGCACCTTACCGTACGGTAATCGGGGGTAACGATGAATTTGCGTGTTCATTTGAGAATTGGGGGTACACATATGGACGTTGTTATCCAAGTCCTTACTTGTTTTCTCTCTACGACCAGATAAAAGATAAAAGGTTCAATACTTTTTATATACATAAATATAAGAATACAACCAATAAAATAATCTCGACCGGCGGTTTAACAGTACAGCCGGGCGAATATTTCCCGCTAAGAGACAGTAAAGGAAATGTTAATAAAAATCTCTATCCGGGTTGTGTTAAATACGGCGATATCTGGACTCGTACTCCTTACGAAATACAATCATATAAAGATGTGATTATTTATCGTTTGGCAGAAACTTATATCATGGCTGCAGAGGCTGCTTTAAGAAAAGGAGACCAGGATCTTGCTAAAAAATACTACAATAAAACATGGATGCGGGCAGGAAATGAAGCGTTTACAGGAACCCTCACAATGCAAAATATTATTGACGAGCAAGCGCGCGAACTGGCTCTTGAAGGTGATCGTTGGTATTTTCTTAAAAGACATGGCCTTCTTATTGAACAAGTGAAAAAATATGCGGGAGATGTCCGGATATCAGCTTCTATTAAGGGTCGTACAAATCTTCCGAATAATCCCCATTTTGTAAGATGGCCTATCCCTGAAAATGAAGTGATTAATATGGGGCCGGAAAATTTTCCACAAAATCCCGGGTACAACTAATCTAATACAAGAAGTATGAAGCAATATACCTTAAAAAGGAATATTCGGTTAAATGAAAATTATGATATCATTATTATTGGCGGAGGACCTGCCGGATGTGCTGCCGCAATTGCGGCGGCACGGGATGGAGCCAAAACGCTACTGGTAGAAGCAACCGGTGTATTAGGCGGAATGGGCACGGCGGGTATGGTGCCGGCCTGGTGCTATTTTTCGGATGGCGAAAAAATTATTTATCGGGGAATTGCCGAAAAAGTCTTTAAAGCGGCTAAGACGGGAGTTCTTCATGAGCCTGTAAATGCCCTCAACTGGGTAGATATTAATCCTGAATGTCTAAAACTCGTGTATGACCGATTAGTAACCGAGTCGGGTGCAGATATTTTATTTTTTACTCGGCTTTCGGGAGTTGAGATGCGGACGAAAAAGGAGATCGATACCTTAATCCTGTCTTCCAAAGAGGGTATCGAAGCTTATCGGGCAAAAGTTTACATAGATTGTACGGGAGACGGTGATTTGGCAGCATGGGCTGGCGCAGAATATAAAATAGGAGATGAAAATCAGATAATGCAATCTGCAACTCACTGTTTTTCTTTGGCCGGAGTTGATACTTATCATTATGTAAACGGGGTTCGTATTCATGGGGATAATCCCCAGAGTCCGATTTACCAAATTCTCACTGATCCGAAATATCCATTAATTGAAGATAATCATATTTGTCAGAATTTGGTGGGACCAGGAATTGTCCAATTTAATGCCGGACATATTGCCGGAACGAATACGATGAATGCCGTTGATCTAAGTCGGAATATGATAAAAGGAAGAGAGATGGCAAATCAATACAATGAGGCATTAAAGAAATACTATCCGCAAGCTTTCGGGCGGTCATTTGTAAATAATACGGCACAGCTGTTAGGTGTTAGGGAGGGGCGACGGATTATAGGAGATTATATTTTGACGCTGGATGATTTCAAAGCACGCCGTCAGTTTCCCGATGAAATTGGGCGTAACAGCTACTATGTCGATATTCATATTCAGGGATCTGAGTCCGTTCATTACAAAAAAGGTGAGTCACATGGTATCCCTTATCGTATTCTGACACCCAGAGGATTAGATAATTTACTGGTAGCCGGTCGTTGTGTCTCTTCTGATCATCTGGTTTACGGCAGTATACGTGTAATGACCTGTTGTTTGGTGATGGGCG
>JAVWBH010000067.1:0-11285 GCA_036649595.1 Bacteroidales bacterium | reverse complement strand
ATTTTCTTCCAGCCATGGCAGCGCGAAGGCTGCTTTTTGACGGGAATAGGCATGTTTCCAGTCATTTGCACATACTTCATATTGCGGATGAGGTGCATTTTTAAGGACATTATCTGCTATGTCTGCTTTTCCGTTTACAATCTCCTGAATTTCATCATAAATTGTTTGCATAACCTCTGTGAAGCGATCTAATTCATGCAGACTTTCACTCTCGGTCGGTTCAATCATAAGTGTACCATGCACAGGGAAGGAGAGGGTAGGAGCATGGTATCCGAAATCCATTAATCGTTTGGATATATCAGTTTCATCAATGCCGGAAAGAGCTTTCAGTTTCCTGCATTCAAGAATCAACTCATGGCCTACCCTTCCGCCGAAACCGGTGTAGAGTACTCCATAGGTATCTTTAAATTTTGACGCGAGGTAATTCGCATTTAGAATTGCGATGCGGCTGGCCTGGGTAAGCCCTTCGGCTCCCATCATCCGAATGTATCCGTACGTAATTTCGAGGACACCAGCACTACCGAACGGGGCTGCCGATACGGTATCTAATCCGGATTGGTCGAGAAGTGGATGATGTGGTAAAAATGGGGTCAGATGGGCTTTGACACAAATCGGCCCGACACCCGGACCGCCTCCTCCATGGGGGATCGCGAATGTTTTATGTAGATTCAGATGGCAAACATCTGCACCGATGTATCCCGGACTTGTCAGGCCGACCTGAGCATTCATATTTGCTCCATCCATATATACCTGACCGCCATGTTGATGAATTAATTCACAACAAGCTACGATTTCTTTTTCAAATATACCATGAGTAGAAGGGTATGTGATCATAAGGGCAGCCAGATTATCCGCATATTGTTCGGCCTGTACTTTCATATCCTCCATATCGACATTTCCTTGTTCATCACAGGCAACAACAACGATATCGTATCCGCATTGAGCCGCAGATGCCGGATTAGTACCATGCGCAGATGCGGGGATTAGTACAATATTCCGGTGTCCCTGACCAATGCTTTGCTGATAGCTTCTTATTGCGCGGAGCCCTGCATATTCGCCTGCTGCTCCCGAATTAGGCTGAAAGCTGACGCCTTCCATCCCTGTTATCTCTTCTAAATACTTACCCAGGTTACTAATCAGTTTATGATAACCCTGTGTTTGTGATGCTGGGGCCATGGGATGAATGCCACCCCAACGTAAATCGTTCAGAGGGATCAGTTCGGCCGCGGCATTCAGTTTCATAGTACATGATCCGAGAGGAATCATGGAATGAGCAAGCGAAATATCGCGCCGTTCCAATCGTTTGATATAGCGCATCAGCTCTGTTTCGGTATGATAAGAATTGAATACAGAATCCTGCATAAACGGAGACGTACGTTTTATCTCCCCGGTGATAACCTCTTTAGCCAAGGTTGTGTCTTCTGTAAACATAGAGAACCCTGCGGCCTTGGCAAATAGTTGGAGCAGGAGATTCAGATCTTCATCCGTTGTTGTTTCATCGAGGCTGATCCCGATTGAGCCATCGGAGGCATAAAACAAATTGATTCTGTTTTCCTCCATTAAATGGCGAATCTCTTTTTGTGTTGTCGTACGGGGTAATTCCAGCCGGAGGGTATCAAAAAAGAGTGTGTTTGTCTGGATGTAACCCATTTTTATTAATTCTGTTGCCAGACGCCCGGATAGCCGGTGTATTCTGGATGCAATAGATTTTAATCCTTCAGGCCCCATATATACCCCATAAAACGAAGCCATTGTAGCCAAAAGGGCTTGTGCGGTACAGATATTGGAGGTTGCTTTCTCTCTCTTGATATGTTGTTCGCGGGTTTGTAATGCCATGCGAAGCGCCGTTTTGCCATAAGCATCTTTTGAATAGCCGATAATTCTACCGGGTATATTTCGCTTATAGGATTCACGCGTAGCAAAGTAAGCTGCCGACGGACCTCCGTAGAACATTGGAATTCCCAAACGCTGTGTGCTTCCGAAACAAATATCGGCGTCCCATTCTCCGGGAGGGGTAAGTAATGTTAGACTTAATATATCGGCTGCTACTGCAACTTTTGCACCGGTTTGATGAGCTTGCGTGACAAATTTTCGATAATCATGGATTTGGCCGTGACTATCAGGGTATTGTATTATTGCGCCAAAGATGTCTGGCGTAAATACGAATGATCTAAAATCACCGGTAACAATTTCGATGCCTTGCGGGATTGCCCGGGTATGGATCACCGCCTTGGTTTGTTCAAACAGGTGTATGTCAACAAACAGTTTATTCGCCCCAGCCTTTACTTGCTCCCGACTACGCAAATTGTACATCATGGTAGCCGCTTCGGCTCCTGCAGTAGCTTCATCCAGTAAAGAGCAATTTGCCAGTTCCATCGCTGTCAGATCGCAAATAATAGTCTGGAAGTTCATTAACGCTTCTAAACGCCCTTGAGATATTTCTGCCTGATAAGGAGTATAAGAAGTGTACCAGACTGGATTTTCAAATACATTTCGTAAGATGACAGGTGGCGTAAATGTGTCATACCATCCTTGCCCGATATAAGACGTAAAAAGTTGATTCTCCTGTGCCAATTCTGCAATATGCTCCTGATAAGCTCTTTCACTGAGAGGCAATGGGAGTTTCATCGGCTTTTTTAAAAGGATTTGTTCCGGAATTGTCTGATGAATCAGTTCTGTAAGTGAAGTAACTCCGATTTGCTGTAGCATGTAGGGGAGTTCCTGCTCGGATATGCCGATATGGCGCGGTGCAAGATACTGAGTATTCATGGTATATAAATTAGATTAAAAAATATAAGGTTATCCGCTGGATTCTTATATAAGCAAATATAAAAATCCTTCAGATAACCTTATTATTTTATTATATGTTTAAGAATAGTTTCTTAAAGAAAAGAATTGAAATCTTTTTCATAACCGATCGTTGTTTCCGGCCCATGCCCCGAATATACAACCGTCTCATCAGGCAGAGAGAGTAGTTTTCTGGTAATTCCATCGATTAAAGTGCGATGATCACCTCCCGGTAAATCCGTGCGACCGATACTTTGACGAAAAAGGACATCTCCTACAATCAGTTTTTTATCTTTTGGTAAATGGAAAACGATACTTCCTGGAGAATGTCCCGGTACTTCTAACGTATGAATCTCTTCTTTTCCTAAAGTGAAAATATCACCTTCGTGAATATCCATATCAATTTCTATCGGTTCGTCTTGAAGCCGTAGTCCGTAAGATGCAGCAGAGCGGGAGGCGTTTTCCAAAAGGAAAGCATCTTTTTTATTTGCATAAAAAGGTGCTCCGTACTCTTTTTTTACCGCCGGTACAGACAATGCATGATCCAGGTGAAGATGAGTCAATAAAATATATTTTACGCTTAACCCCTTTGAGGTAATGAAGTTTTTTAACTCAGTCAGTTCTTCCGGCCAGTAGCATCCCGGATCAATGATTGCACATTCGTGTGATTCATTGTCCCACAAGACGTACGTATTTACAGGAAACGGATTAAATTGAAATTTTTTGATTTCCATAATTATCCATTGATTTGAACGAAAACAGCTTTTTTAGTAGAAAAGAAATCTTCTTGAAAGAAATCACTCAGATCATATAAAACTGAAGAATTCTTATAGGGCTGAACCTCATGTTGCAGTTCTCCGCCTTTTAGGCAGATAAGACCGTTTGGCAGACCATTATGTTGTTCTTTGCTTACATTTTTACGAATTAGTTTTACTAAATCGCCTAATGGCATTACAGCACGGCTGACGATAAAGTCGAACTTTGTTTTTTCTTCTTCTACCCCACAATGGCGGAAGGTTACATTCTGCAGTCCGATCGCATTTGCCACTTCTTGAGCTACACGCACTTTCTTACCGATGCGATCTACCAGATGGAAATGGCATTCGGGAAAAAGAATAGCTAACGGAATCCCGGGGAAACCACCTCCGGTACCTACATCCATCAGAGTGGTGCCCGGTTTGAATTGGATCACCTTTGCAATACTCAAAGAATGCAGAACGTGGTGTAAATAAAGGTTTTCAATATCTTTACGCGAAATCACATTGATTTTAGCATTCCAGTCAGTATACAAATCATACAGTGCATCGAACTGTCTTTTTTGTTCTTCTGTCAGATTCGGGAAATATTTCTCGATTAATTGCATTTTATAATAATTGGGATAAATAATTTACTTCAATCTCACTTTTCACTCATTTCTACCAGTTTCATTACCGGAGATTCCTCTAATAGATAAGGTTTAACAATTGCCCAGTCTAAAAATACGGAAACTTGTCCGGTAGCATAAACCGCTATTTCATATGGATTATATACCCAGGTGATTCCTTTTTCATCAATTCGGAAATTATCGGTCGGAACTACATCTTCAATGCTAAAGAATCCGTCTTCATTTAGCTGTGCCGGATCGGAGAAATTACGATCTTTCGCAATTTGTTTAATGATTAATGTTCCGATTTCCGGAAGTACATTTTCAGGAAACAGATCTGTTAGCGTCATCAGACTTTTGGTATTCAGGTTGATCACATGATTATTTGTTCCGTTCATACCATGTGCCCCTCCGGTAAAAGAATATACGCTGACAATATAACTTATGAATCCTCCTGAATTAAACTTTAATTCAGATGAAGAGATCTCTTCATAACTGAAAGAGGCTACACCCCAGCCTTCTTCTGCCGCTCTGTTAAACATAGAAGAATCTTTTTCCAGTTGCAGATAATCATCCACATATACTTTCATATAAGAACGGGCAGCCTGTGTGGGTTGTTCATTCGTGTACTGTGCTCCCAGATAACTTTCTGTGAATATTTTCTGAACTGCTTCCAATACCTTGCTATCTTTTGCCGATGCCGGATATTGCATGTTTAACTGGAATTTACAGGCAGGTTTTGCAGTATCATTAAATAGATGACAGATTGTATCCAATTTGAATTCTGCAAACTGAATATCATTTACCTCTAATTGAGCCTGTTTTTGGCATCCGATCATTGATAACAGGAAAAAAGCCAATAAGGGTAAAGCTTTACCAGCATTAAGTTTCATAAATCGACTGTTTAATTAATGTATTTATTCTCCCTTTAGACATATTACTTATAAGATGTTAAGATGGCATGCCGATAGAAAGAATTTGTTAATGCAAAGTTAGGGGTTTTTATGAATGGAATAGTCTAGACTTCTATATTTTCTTGTTTACTTTTCATATTCAGTCGGATCAAATCCCGAAAGGGCCTCTTTTCGTTCAATGCAAGTTCCGCATTTTCCGCAATGATATTTATTTCCTTTATAACAAGAATATGTTGTAGCATAATCAATGCCGAGTTTCTTCCCGATTAAGGCAATCTCCCGTTTGGTAATTTCAGTATAAGGAGCAAATACTTCGATCTGGTCATACGTGCCTTGGTTTATAGCTTCTTTTATCGGTTCTATAAATGATTTACGACAATCCGGATAAATTGCATGATCGCCAAAATGATTCGCAATCAAAATTCTTTTTAGTCCGTTGCTTTCGGCTACACCGGCTGCAATACTTAGCATAATACCATTTCTGAAAGGAACTACGGTATTTTTCATATTCTCATCTTCATAATGACCTTCCGGAATTTCACCTCCCGTCTGAAGCAGGTCACTTTTAAAATAACGGGCAAAAAAGTCAAGCTCCATTACGATATGTGGAATATTTAGAGAATTACAATGTAAGCGTGCGCATGCAATCTCTTTTTCCGCATGTTTTGATTTATAATCGAAAGTCAAAGCCAATGCTATCGAATGATGATACTCATGTAGCATCGTAATACTGTCCATGCCTCCAGAAACCACAACCAAAGAATCTTTCATAAATTGTATTTTTATTGATGATAGGATTACAAAGAAAGCAAAAAATATTTTTATTAAAATCCAGCAACTATAATGGTTGCCCTTATTCGATAATATATACAGTCATTTAAGGTGGATTCATCCTTGTACATGCGAGATTGATATCTCTGATATTTTAACACCAACAGATTTATTGAAGAAAGATCATAAATGATTTATTATTTATAGCTTGGCTAGAAAAGTAACCATTGGGAATTTCACGCACCGTCCGGTGTGCGTAATCTTCCCGCCCAATAAGAGGTATAATGGTACCCGAAATTTGAAATGATAAGCCATAATATGACCATTTTTGAGAATCGGTAGAATTAAGAATACGGGGGCAGCAGCGAAGAGGGTTTTGTAGTTATCGGTTTTATACAGCAAATAAGACTGATAATCAAAAAAAGACTTTAAAGAAGAACTTTGTGCTGTAGATGGATGTTTTATAATCTAAAAAATTGTATTTTTGAATCGTGAAACAATATCTGAAAGTCATATCCATCTTTTTGCTGAGTATTATTTTGGTAGAGACTACCGGAATAAAACGGATTCAGCATTGCTGTGGTAGTTCCGAAATTCTTTTGGCATTATCAGAGATGGAGTTGTTATGTGCAGATAGTACTTGTGAAGATGTGTTTGAAGATCATCAGAATTGTGAAGACCATTCTTGCTGTGATTCGAAAGTTCCTCATGAGCATCATTCCGAATGCCATTGGAGTTGTAGTCACGACGCTCATCATGATTGTACTCAGGAAAAAAATGACTACTGCCAGGATCATACCGCTCCCGGATTCCATAAACATCATCATGATGGAAGATGTGTTAATGCTGATTTTTTACAGTTGCGTCCTCAGCAAAAACAAGACAATACGCTAACTCAGTTACTTGCTTTTTTGCCGGTTGAGATCACTATCTTCGATTTCGAACCTAAACCGGTAGTTATCCCTTTAACGAATAAATATCTTTTTACTATCCCCAAAGAAGCCGGACGCCAAAAGCTGGCTTTGTTTTCTGTGTTCCTGATTTAAAATAGCTATCATCTGCTTGTTATTCTGCCTATTGTTAATATGCGGAATACTTTTACGTATACTTATGACAACAAGGTTATTTTGTTGTCGGCAATGATGATATTTTATATAAAGAACATGTTGAAAAGATTATACCTGATAAGCATTTTGGGGGGAACAGCCCTTGGTGCGCTTGCTAATTCTCCTGTAAAAGGAATAATTACCGATAAAGACAATACGCCGATCCCTGGTGCCAACGTATGGTGGAACGGAACTACGGTAGGAGCTACGAGTAATGATAAAGGATTGTTCGAAATACCTGTAGTTTCCTCAACAGACCAGTTGCTTATTAGTTTTATCGGTTATAATACCGATACGTTGAAAATTGGAGATCCAACTCAGTTTGTTAAAGCTGTTCTTGGCGGTGAAGTAGCCTTGAAAGAGGTTGTTGTCAGCCAAAGAAAAGCAGGAACAATTACATCCCGTATAGATCCTTTACAAACCCAAAAAATCACATATGATGAAATCTGCCGGGCTGCCTGTTGTAATTTGGCGGAAAGTTTTGAAACCAATGCCTCAGTAGATGTCTCTTATAGTGATGCCGCTACGGGTGCACGCCAGATTCGATTGTTGGGATTAGCCGGAACGTATGTGCAAATGTTGACAGAACAGCTGCCGAATTTACAAGGAGCTGCTTCGCCCTATGGAATGAGCTATATTCCGGGCCCTTGGATGGAAAGTATCCAGGTTTCGAAAGGTACCTCTTCTGTTAAGAACGGATATGAGGCTTTAACCGGACAAATTAATGTTGAATATAAGAAACCGCAAAATGCAGATCCTTTGTCTGTTAATTTATTTGCAAGTGATGCCGGTCGTCTTGAAGCGAATGTAGATGGTGTTCTTCAGCTCAATAAATACCTCTCGTCCGGATTATTACTCCATTATTCCCGAGAGCAGGGTGAGCATGACGCGAATGACGACGGATTTCTCGACTTGCCTAAAACCGAACAATTTAATGGATTGAACCGATGGTATTATAAACGCGGCAACTATATGTTGCAGGCAGTTGCGAATATTATCCATGAGAAGCGTGAAAGCGGGCAGGTAGGAAAGCATATTGATAATCCATATCTGATTGGCATTACAACAAATCGTGGTATGTTTTATACGAAAAACGGTTATATTATCGACCGGGAGTCAAATACAAGTTTAGCTTTGTTACTTTCCGGATCTTATCATGATCAGGACTCTTATTTTGGAAAAACAGGATATGATGTAAACCAGAAAAACGTATATGCCAATTTAATTTTTGAGACGGAATTCACTCCGGTCCACAAATTGAGTACCGGGTTAAGTCTCAACTATGATCATTATAAAGAAAAGCTGGAGGATACGAATGTTACCGGATTAGAATATCTGAAATTACGTCGTTATGAAACTGTAGGGGGCGCTTATGCTCAATATACGTTTACGCCAAATGAAAAGTTAACCGTATTGGCAGGTATCCGGGCCGATCAACACAGCGAACATGGCTTTTTCGTTACACCGCGACTTCATGTTAAATATACACCTTTTGGCGAGTTATTAAATTTGCGGGCTTCTGTAGGCCGGGGATTCCGGACAGCCAATGTGTTGGTAGAAAATAGCTTTCTGCTGGCAAGCAGTCGCCGGATGATCTTTACACAAGGTCTTGATCCGTTTGAAGCAGCTTGGAATTATGGCGCAAGTGCTCATTTGACAGTACCGGTATTTGATAAGCCCTTGTCTGTAATGCTTGAATGGTATTATACCGATTTTCAGAAACAGGTAGTTGCAGATTTAGAAAATCCGAGTCAGGTTACTTTCTCGAATCTAAAAGGGCGTTCATATGCACAAAATACTCAGATAGAACTTACTTATCCCTTTTTTCGCGGTTTTACATTGACCGGAGCTTTTCGATGGACAGATGCCAAAACAACATATGATGGTGTTTTACAGGAAAAACCATTAACAAACCGTTACAAAGGCTTATTAACGGCCTCGTATCAGACTCGTTTGAAGAAGTGGCAATTTGATGTAACAAGTCAGTTTAACGGAAAAGGTCGCATGCCGAATCCCGGCGAAAACCCGCTGTGGAGTGAGACGTTCCCGTCTTATGTTTCTTTAAATGCGCAGGTTACGAAATATTTCCGAACCTGGTCTGTTTATGTGGGCGGCGAAAATTTGACAGGATATACACAGAAAAATCCGATTATCGATGCTGCCAACCCATGGGGGCCGGATTCTCGTTTCGATGCGTCTATGGTATGGGGCCCGGTTCATGGCGCTAAGTTCTATGTTGGGGTACGATGGTCTATCCCCAAAAAAGATTAATAAAAAAATAACTATTTGTTGAACTATAATAAAAAATTGTACTTATGAAATCAAACATTATTCGTCTGATCAGCGCTTTATTTATTTGCTTTTTGTTAGTTACACCTGCCTTGGCTCAGAAAAAAGGTCAGAAAAAAACGGTATTCAAGGTAGAGTTGGATTGTCAGAACTGTATTAATAATATTGAGAAAAATATTGCCTGGGAGAAAGGGGTTACAGATCTCAAATGCGACATTAAAACACAAACGGTAGCGGTTACTTATAAAACAAGCAAAACAAATGATGCCGCATTAATTACCGCATTTAAGAAATTAGGGAAAGAAGCAGTAGTTGTTCCGGAAGGCACAAAAGTGGAAGCTACTCATGAAAATTGCAACCATGATCATAAAGGCGAGCATAAACATTAAGCTATAAATACATAACGGCAGGGCATATCGATGAAAATTCTGATACGCCCTGTTTTTTTATGTCTTATATCAGAGAATAACAAAGAACACTCTTTGAGTGAATATTGTTTTAACAATATACTTAATCTTTGAGAGACTATGTTTAAGATTCGTATTACTCCGGCACATGAGCAAGCAACACAAGCATTGCGTATAAATGAAAATACCGGTATTCAGGAAGAAGCCACCATACATGCAGGAAGTTTTGGTTATCTGTCGTGGGCATTCGTGACCGGTGACGTTTATTTTCCGACCCATCGTAATGGTGCGATGGATTTTTATATTTATGAATTGACTCAGTCGCATATGACGGGAGATAAGATAGCCCCGGTTGCACATATACATGAGGGTGATATGTTAATTATGCAATCCGGCTCTTCTGATTTTCCGGTAGTAAAAAAAGTGGGATCCGGTTTTACCGCTTTTGAGTTTTGGTTTACTGAATCAGGATTCTTGCTTGGTACGGAAAAAGCCGATTTTGCCAAAATATCGGCCCGTCAATTTCCGATGAAAATTATAGCGGATGTTGTTGAACGGCGCATCTTTGGCGAAGATGCTCCTGTTACACATATAAACGGATTACAAATAACAGAAGTAATTATTCCATCATTGGCCTCTTACAATTATAAACTATTTGCAGATAGAAAAATAGCTATTTATGTGGTACAGGGTAATGGTAAAATAAATAATCATACTTATATTACGGGCGACTTTGTTCAAGTGGAGCAGCGGGATGACGTGGTAGAGTTAGTATCGGTTCAGGCATCTGGCGAGAAAACAACCCGGCTGATTATTATGGATATAAATGATTTAGATATAAAAGTATGAGAAAGATTGTAAAAAGCCTTACCGAATTGATTGGTAATACGCCTTTATTAGAACCGGAAAAATATATTCGCAAAGAAAATCTCGATGCCCGGTTGCTGTTAAAGCTCGAATATTTTAATCCGGCAGGCAGTGTGAAAGACAGGGTAGCTCTGGCTATGATCGAAGATGCGGAAAAAAAAGGAATATTAAAGGAAAACAGTACTATTATAGAGGCTACAAGTGGAAATACGGGAATTGGTTTAGCATTAGTGGCAGCTTCGCGCGGTTATAAGTTAATTCTTACAATGCCGGATACAATGAGTCAGGAAAGACGTAATTTGTTAAAGGCATTAGGAGCACAGCTGGTGTTGACTCCCGGTTCTCTCGGTATGAAAGGTTCTATTGCGAAAGCAGAAGAGTTGCAAGAAGAGATTCCTGAGTCTGTAATTTTGCAACAGTTTAATAATCCCGCCAATCCGGCTATGCACCGTACTACTACCGCAGAAGAGATCTGGAAAGATACAGCCGGAAAGGTAGATGTTTTTGTTGCCGGCGTTGGTACGGGAGGAACCATAAGCGGAGTGGGGAAACGGCTGAAAGAACTGAATCCGAATATTCGTATTGTTGCGGTTGAGCCGATGGATTCTGCCGTATTATCAGGAGAACAACCTGCCCCTCATAAGATACAAGGGATCGGAGCCGGATTCATCCCGGCTAATTATGATAAAGATGTGGTTGATGTCATTTTTAAAGTCGAAAATGATCAGGCAATTCTTACCAGTCGTTTTTTTTCACAAACGGAAGGCCTTTTAGTTTGCAA
>JAVWBH010000066.1:0-11351 GCA_036649595.1 Bacteroidales bacterium | reverse complement strand
ATAAATCAAATATATAGATATGATTTAGAGATTAGTTTTGAAGATGCTGAAATAAATTGGAGCTTCATTGTTGAGGATATTGATTTTAAGAAAGGATGCTATTTCAATGGTTGTCATTTTAATGCTTTTGTTAAATTTTTAGATGTCTCGTTTAATGATTATGTTTCATTTGATGATGCAATGTTTCGCTGACTTTAAGCCTCTCTGTTAGCTCAACATCTGTAACAGTTCATTTTGCCAAGAAGAGAATCCCAAGTCTATTTTCTCTCCCTGACAAAAATAATCTTTTTCTTATGAAGTCTGCCAACTTTTGATTCATCACTATCCATTTTTTACTACTTTCCTTTTGGATGCACCTAATAACATCAATATCGGCATAAAAAACACCAAAGCGATGATCGAAAATAGCAAACCGCCTATCGTACCGATTGCGAATGAAAACCAAAATTCTTCCGCTTTCGGACCGTCTATTAGGAATGGCACCAAACCGAGTACAGTGGACAATATGGTCAATAAAACCGGTATGATCTTGTGATTATAGGCTTTTACGTAAAGTCGAACCAGATTCCTCCGGTTCAGGTGTCTGTTATTTCTATTCACTAAACCATTGTATTCATAGATTACATAAATAGCCGCATTTACCACCAAACCGCTTAATAATACAAGCGACGCGAAACCACCGGTTCCAAAATTTACTCCTGAAAAATAAAAAGTCAGGAAAGTACTGATGAATGAGATCGGAATCAATGAAATAATCACCAGCGGCTGACGAAAGGACTCGAATAGGATCGAACAAGTAAAGAAGATAATCACGACGATGAGCAATATCAGCCAATACTGGGAGCCCTGGTCATCATACCACCCGAAACTCTGGTTGACCGTCCGGAAACCTACAGGCAAAACGGCGTTGACTTCCCCGGTGGTTTGCCTGATAAACTGATCGGACAAATCATACGATCCCATAAAGTTAAAAGCTACCTGAAGCGAATACTCCTGATTGTTTTTGGTGATTCTCGGCGCAGCATCCCGCTTGCCTATGTCCCCTATATGAGCGTAGCAAATCTGTTTATTGCCGATTGTCAAGTGGCTATTCATCAAATGCCACATGTCAAACTTATCCCGTTCTGAGGAGTGATAGTCGATCGATATCCGTTGATCCTTATTGCGATATACCCCGACGGTGCCTTCGTCCATCAATGCCGCAAGGGCCGAATATCCCTGGCTCAGATTCAAATTGTTAAGAGCGACTTTCTCCATATCGTATTTAATATACAGCTCTGAAGTAGGCTCGTCCTGCGATTGCCTATAAGCGGAGCCACCCAACTCGATACCTACATCACTGACCCGTTTATTGGTTTGGATTTTCTGCGCCACCATTTCAGCATATTTGTACAATCGGTCGTAATTGTACCCGTTCAACCCGATACGTTGAGATTTATATCCCAACCCGAGCGAATTGGAGAATCCCCGTTCACTAACTCCCGAAGTATTCCAATCCACTCCGCCAATCGCCAACGCCTCACGGATAACCTGTGATTCGAGGTACTGGGGGAATCCCCCATCCTTGTGCTCATCGGTAAACTCGACCTCTATGGAGCCACTCTTTCCATCTACCCGGGTCACGAAACGTTTCACCTCTTTAAATTTGGCCAGAAAGCGGTCCAATTGCCACATCTTTTGATTGAGTATCACAGCATCGTCCCCTTCGGTTAATTTAGCGGAGATATAAAGTTTGATTTCCCGCTCGCGCTGAGAAAAAGTGCGTGATGACTGTATCGAGGAGAAAAGCCGGAGGGTCCCGCCAAGCGCCGTTTCGAGAGGCTTGCGCAAAGTACCTTGATAAAATGGACTACCGATGGTTTTGTTATAAATCTCTTCATACCATTTTACCTCCAGTTTCTCAGCTGTCCGGTAATAATAATCACTTTTACCAAGCTTGGCAGGCAACAGATGAAGCGGGATTCCGAATGCAAGCACAAAAATGGTGATGTAGATCCATTTCCGCTTTTGTGTGAAGCAGATATACCGGGTGTAGAACCGGCTCCACCTGACTGTTCTCTTTAAACGGTCAAGACTTTTCTTTGTGTGATGACGGCATAACCCATTGCGATCAATAATAGCCGGGACAAAGAAGAGCGAAACGAACAACGCCACGATCAGATTGATGATGATAATCGCAGAGAAATGGTTCAACGCTCCTTTCACATAATCGGGCATAAAAAAGACGATCACCAATGAACCGATTGTGGTGAGCAATGCGGCCAAAATAGCGATAAAAGCGCTCCGATTGTGGTAATAGCTATAATGGTCAACCATCACGATGACGGTATCTATCATAATCCCAAACGAAACGGCAATACCTGCCAGCGAAATCAGATTCAGTTCGATATCAAACAAGTAATAAAAAATCACGGATATCAACACATTGGCGAATAATGCCACCGCGATAACCAAAAGATAACGCCTACTGCGGCTGACGGCCCAGACAAACAGGAACAGGATCAGCAAAGATAAAAAAGTACGCCTGACGAGCTTGATCAGTTCCTCTCTCACCTCTTTGGCTGCATCGTTGGTCAGTGTCACATAGAATCCATCCGTCAGATTCGCCTGGATCTTTTCCATCCGCTCCCGAAGTTCGGCAGAGGCCTTCAGGATATTAGTCTCCGTATCGGTTGAAATATTCAGGTTAATAGTATTCAGACCATTGATCCGGTAGAAACTGGTTTCCCGCCGTTTCTTGTAATCAAATTCAGCAATATCCCCCAAATAGATTATCTTGCCGTCTATTGTCGTGAGCGGAGTTTTTCCGATGTCCGAGCCGAGCGATTCGGTTTCCAGTAACAAGGTGATACGTTCTTTATTCCCTTCATAACCAACGCGGTCAACATCCCCGACAATAGAACGCCGTCCTAAAAAATTCTGAAGCCCCGATACGATGACAGTGGATGAAAGACCATACCTCTGCAATTCTACCGGATTGTACCCGATATCGAGATAAACCGGCATGGCCCCTCCGATAGACACCTCCCGGACGTAGTCAATCTGCGTAAGATAGGGTTTAATATTACGCTCAACATAGTCTTTGATGTTGGCAGGATCCATATCGGCATTGATGATATAGGACAAGACCTGCTGGGTGTTTTGCCTGAGACCGGCACCGACATCTCCACCCTGCAGGTACAGATTTCCCGCCCCCTCCGGCAGCTTCCCGGCAATCTGTTTCAACAAAGAGGATATTTCAAAGCGTACCGCCGATACATTTGCTTTCTCTTTCAGTACAACCGTTACATTTCCGTTTCCGGGCGACGATACAGAGGAGGTTTTCTCCACCCCGTTCACGGACGACACCAGTCCCTCTACCTTAGCGGTGATCTCCTGTTCGATGACCCGTTGTGAGGCACCAGGCCAACTGAAGGAGACACTCAACCTTTTGCCCTGTTCGGGAGTGGGATGATAAGTGACCCGCAATAGCGGTATCAGGGCAGCTCCGATCACCATCAACACGGCCATAATGAGGATTAGCGAAAAGGAGGGGATACGTTCTAAAAATCCCTTTTTCTTAATATCATTACTCATAAGAATCAGCGTTTATGGTAGATCATATAATAGATCAGCGGAATAAAAAATAAACTAACCACCGTTCCGACACTCATACCGATGATAATAGAAAGCGACAGCGGGTATTGCAGGTCGGACCCCATATCTACGCGGTTCAGGAACGGGGCAATGGCCAATATGGTCGTCAGTGAAGTCATGATAATCGGTTTCAAGCGGCTGTGTCCTCCGGTAAAAACAGCTCTCAGCAACGGCATGCCGGTTTTGCGTAGGCGATTGATCGTATCCACCTTGAGAATAGAGTCATTAATAATGATACCGCTCATGACGACCAAACCGATCATCGACATGATATTCAGGCTCTCACCAAACAACCAGAGACCCAATAAAACGAAAAAAATATCCACGACGATCTCCGACAGAATAATCAGCGGCTGTATCACGCTCTCAAACTGTGCAGCCAGAATAAAGTAGAGCAACGAAATGGCCACCAGCAGTATCAGGATCATCTCCCGAATCGTTTCCCGGCTTGAAAAATATTCCCCCGTGAAGGTGACAAAAAAATCCTTATCCTCTTTAACAACCTCTTCAACCGTCTCCATCACCCGCCTGGCATCATGATCGTCCACATCGAGCGCTATCGGGTAATAATCCCCCCCGCTGCCGGAATAGAGTTTTTTAAAATCCTCGCCTTTCGTTTCCCGGATGATCATCGAAAGAGGGACTTCGATCCCATTACGGTTGCGGACTTTGCCCGATAAGATATCTGAGGCTTCGGCCCGCGTATCGCCCGTGGTCACCGGCACTGAGTAGCCCCCCTGATTGATCCGGAACAGGGTGTTCTGACTGATCATGTTTTTCATTTTCGCATAGACATCGCCGAAGGTAACCTCATGAAGCGCCATGGCCTCCACATCAGCCATATAGCGAATATTTTGTTCCATCACCGCCGGAGGTATCTGCACACCGGGTAAGGCTTTTTTAATCTTATTAACCACACGGGTCACCTGTTCAACCGTCGGCGCCTGTCCTTCTTTACTATATAACTGAGCAACAAGAGGACTTCCCTTCTCTGCAAAGATCATATTGAAGATATTACCGGAAACCTGGAATGACGCTTGTGCCTTGGGATAATTCGAAGCCATGTAATCCGAGATATTCTGTTCTATCCGGGTCAGTGTCCCGGCATCCGGAGCCTTAATATAGATCACGCTTTCGGAAGGGGTTATCTCTTTGGTATGTGACATCAGGAACTGTTGTACTCCCACCATCGAAGTGGTTTGCAAGGTCAGACTATCCACCAGTGCCAGCAACCTGTAAACACGCAGGTCATTTTCTTCCAGAGAAATACCGCTATTCCAATCGATTGTAAGGATGGTATCATCATGCGATATTTTGGGCAGACGGCTTTTCTCCACCAGCTGGTAAACGAAATAAGTAAGCGGGATGAGCAACAGGAAACAAATGATCATCAGCCGTCCGTAACGCAATGTCCATTTCAAGCCGATCTCATACGGACGATAATAGTTAAACGTGAAGAATTTGGCCATGAACCGATTTTCTGTACCCGCCGGAAGATGACGATACATCAGGTAGAAATAGACTGGCAGAACGAGCACGGCCACCAACAACGAAGCGAATAGGGACACAGTCACAGCCATCGCCTGATCGTAAAAAAGCGCACCTGCCGTACCACTTAAAAAGATAAGCGGCAAAAAGACCGAACAGGTGGTCAGCACACTACTCAACATCGGTGTAAAGACCTCGCCGACGGCCTTAGCAATAGCGTCTCTGAGAGGCATGCCCGATTTCCACTTCTGAAATATATTGTCTATCACGATGATTGAGTTGTCGACGATCATCCCCATTCCGAGAATTAACCCCGAAAGTGATATGATATTCAAGGATATGTTGAGGATATGAAAAGCCAGAAGCGAAACGACAAGCGACAAAGGAATAGTGATGACGATCAAGAGCGGCGACCGCAGATCTTTCATAAATAAAAAGATAATCAACGCGGCCAGTATTGCGCCGACCAACAGATTACTGTTTAGGTTATTTATGGAATAAGACAATAATTTCGTCTGATCCCGGGTCAGTTCGAAACGAATATTGGGATGTTCTTTTTCCAGATCGGCCATGAGCGTGGCAATGCTTTCCTGCAAATCCGCCATCTTGGCATCATTTTGTTTGATAATCGCCATCGAAACGGCAGGATCGTCACCGCTACGCACCAGCCCATTCCGTTTTGCGGGACGCTCCACGATTTCACACAATTCCTTGAACCGATAGATCCGACCGTTGTGATTGATATATATATTCTCAATATCTTCTTTAGAGACAATCCGAGAATCAAAATAAATACTGTAGCGATATTGCCCATCCCTGATACTCAATGTACCCAGGTATACATTGTTATTATTAATCGCATTTTCGAGCAGACTGATGCCCACCCCCATGGAAGTTAATTTGGTGTAATCGGGAATACAAAGTAATTCGGGGGTGACAACACCGCTGATATCGACCATAGCCGTTTGTGGTAACTGCTCGATACGTTTTGCGATAACATCCCGGGCAAATTGTCCCAATTCACTAAAATCAATTCCGGCCTGCCGTGGCGTATCCCGCTCTTTAGGAGCCCCACTTTTGATTGACAGATTGAGATAGAAAGCCGGAATATCGGTTACACTGGCTTTAATCACTTTCGGACGCTCCACATCCTTGGGTAACATGGCGACAGCCCGATCCAGCTTCTCGTTCACGTCGATAAAAATGAGGTCAATGTTGCTATTCGGTTCGAAATCCATATAAATAGCTCCTGCGTCGGCCCGGGCTTCAGCGGTTATATTTTTCAGTCCCGTGACCTGTGACAACTGATTTTTCAACGGTTTCAAAAGTGTATTATCCACCTCCCGCACCGATAAACCGGGGGATGAAACCTGTATCGTAATCTGCGGGATATCGATGGACGGCATAAGCGACACAGGAAGATATCCCAATGCCACGATGCTCAACACCACAATCGCCACAACACTCATGGTAACCCCTATCGGACGCTTTAACAATTCCTTGATCATGATTACCGCTTATTATTGGGTGTCACATCTGTTCCGTCGGCCAGATTCAGATTATTCGAGATGATCACGACGTCATTTTCCGAGAGGGTCGTTTGTTTCTTTTCATTGCCCGTAATCACATGCGAATCCATATTTGACATCACAACATCGACATAAGTCCAAACCGCTTTGCCATCCTTATAACAAAAAAGAACCTGGAAACCATCCCTCAGCACGACGGCATTCTTGGGCACCACGAAACTATCCTTAATCTCTCGTTCCAAAATGATTTTAACGTTCATCCCCTCTATCAGGTATCTGTCTGTATTCCGTACCCTCGCGCGGATCTTTACCTGCCCGTGTTCATCAATCAAAGGATTTATCTCCGTGACATCCCCGTAAAATGTCTTTTTATCATTGATGAACGGTATAATTCTGACATGCTGTTTTTGTGAAATTTCCTCTATTTCCGCTTCCAATATACTGAACTCGACATCAAAATACGAATCATCGATCAGGGTGCAGAACTTACTGGCAAAACGATCATATACCTTAGCATCCAGATTGGCGATACGCCCGCTGAAAGGAGCAGTCAAATAACAACCCGCCAGGCGACGCCTAGTCGCTTCCAGTTGATCCGTGGCATTACTATAGCCAGACGAAATTTTCATATTTCGTAAAATAGCCGGCGGAACGTTAGCGGTATCGCCGGAATATCCCTGCCCGATCAATTTGTCCTGCAAATCGATATTTGCTTTTTCCATAACACGGTGACTTTTCTCTAATTCCACCGTTGCCTCTTTGGTATCCAGTATGGCCAGCACCTCTCCTTTATTCACATAATCACCATTCATTCCGTTTATCCGAGTAATCACACCGGAACCTTCGAAACTCAGATCACTTTTAGATACGGCCCGCAACTTGCCGTTACAGACAATCTGTTTCTGAAAAGTTCGTTTTTTAAGTACCAGGGTATCCACCGTGATCAATGAGCTCTGTGCTTCACTTTTACCGATTCCTTTTTCTTCTTTCTTTTTCTCATTGCCACAAGCCACCGCTGCCGACAGGAGAATGGTCCATAACAGACTTTTATACAGGTTCATTTTCATCATCATTCTTATTTTTGCGAGCCACTATTTTTCAATAATTTCATCAAATTCAGTACTGATATCCTTTTGGGAAATAAAATCGTAGAGAGATAACTTGCGCAGTTCAAAATACGCATTCCAAAACGTATTTAATTGGTTAATATACTGTTCACTGGCACCATCCAACTCCTTTTGAGCGGTATTCAAATCCGTCACGGTGATCCCCCCGTTTTGGAACCGTTCTTTGGTGATGCCGTAACGCTGTCCGGCAATTTCCAACGCCTTGGCTGATATGCGACATTGCGCAGCCTGATTATTGAATTGTATCACCTTGATCCGGATATCCTGCTGAAACTTCACGACCTGCTGTTCCTGCTCGGTTTGTACCAGACGGGCTTCCGCTTCCGCTATTTTCACGCGCCCCCGGCTCATCCCCCAGTCATAAATAGGCATCGTTACCGACAAACCGATCACTTCACGGTCTTTTAACTGCTGATAGACATTGATCAGGTCGTCATCGGTTTTCGAAAGCCCCAGGTTAGCATTCAGTTCTACCTGAATTCCGCGTCCGGCTTTCGCCTGTGCCACGCTTTTCAACGCGTTGAGTCTGTCAAATTCCAAAGTAATCAGATGAGAAGAGTTTTCCAGGGCTTTATTCAATACAAAATCATATTCCATGCTCACCTCAGGCACACTCATCGGGGGTTGTAACTCAAAGAACATTCTCTCTGATATGCCCAAATAAGATTTAAAACTGAAAAGTGCCACTTCCAGATTCACCTTACTGTTACTCACCGCCAGTTCGGCATTCATCAATGACAATTCCAGCTGCAACAGTTCGCTTTTGTTCAGCGTGCCTATGTTATAACGTTTCTGAGCAATCTCGTACATATTGCGGGTATCTTTCAGGTTTTCCTCGCTTTTCCGGCAACTCGTCTGGGCCGATAACACAGAGAAGAAATACGAGGAAGTCTGCACTACAATATTTTCCATCGATTCAAGATACTGTTTTTTAGCCTTTTCGTACTGCAACGGTTCGGTCTTTTTCTGCCATTTTAAGGAATTAAAAGAACGCAGCGGCTGGGTGTAGCTGATCGATACCGGAGTTGAATTGTATATTTTCGTATTATAAGAGAACTGATCTAATCTATCCAGAGAGGTGTAAAGCGACACGCTACCGCCCGTAAGGGCAATATTTTGATTGATACGAAGCGATAAGGTGTTATTCAAGGTGTTATTGGCCACATAACTGATGCGGCCCGTTTCTGGATCGCGAACCTCTACGAGCGAACGGTTGTAACTCCCCAGGTTACCGTTCAAATTCAGCGAAGGCAGTAATTGCGCTTTATACGAGCGGAAACTCCAGTAGCGCGACATAAAAGTAAGCTGCACCATTTGTGCCTGCGGTGAACGGGTATAAGCAATTTCGATCGCCTCCTCTAAAGTCATCTTACCCAAGCTCTGCCCTGTTGCAATCCCCGCAGCCAACCAGCCAACGAATAATACTAAAAATTTCTTTTTCATCCAAGTATATTTTTTGTTATTACTTCTTCAGGATTCCTTATTCAGGAGCCGTCTGATCCCGGATTTCATCTCGTCTATGGCAAGAGAGGGAATTTTAGGGTGTTGGCCGGGCAAAATACGTCCATAATATTCCATCTTTGCAAACATCAAAACATCCGCGCAACACATTGTCCCGGTCCTCCGATCCGATAACTGTGCCATGGCAAAAAGAAACCATATCGCGATAGACGGGATATAAAATGTGTATGAAAAAAGCGAGGCTACAAACAACGCCACGATCACACAATCATAAGCCGTTAATCTCCGCAATTTAAAAAATAAAACGATTGCAGCCAATACTCCACCCATTGCCCCCAGCAACAAAAGCAATGCAAATGGCTCATTAAATGCCGATTCCACGACCCATACCAATTCTGTCTGGTGCCCCTCTTGCACCATCGTAAATCCAAAAATAAAAAGCATCACTGACACCGCCGTACCCGTACCCCTACGCCACAGCCAAAGCAATAACAACGATCCCCATGTTATTCCGGCAGCAGAAAGTAGTATAGAGAAAGATACAGAAAGCCCCTTCCAACTTGAAAGTTGAAACAGACCCAGGTATTCTTCAATCTTATATGAAAAACCTATCGGATCTACGACCTTCACAAAACCAAACACAATAAACAATATCCCCAACGCACAACCCAGACACATTTCTATTTTAAAATTCCTCATCAGCAAGATCTCCTTTTCGAAAAAGTTATTGCGGTTTACCCAATTTCTCCTCCACAATTTTATAAAACATCTCTTCGATTTTTTTGTTATGCAACTGATTCCCAACCAAAACCACCTGATTATTCTCATCCAATAAAAAGGTATGCAATGCTCTATTTTTAGGAAGATGTGGATTTAATTTTTCAAATTCTCCTAAAGTATCCAATAATATTGGATAATCAAAGATCGTATTAGCTATCATCAGTTTTGTCCTATGTAACTCTTCTTTCATTGGCGAGAATATAAAATAAAATCTTAATTGATTATTAAATTGTTTAGCATAATCAATAAAACGCTCCCACGAATCAATGTGATCAATCGCACAAGTCGTACATCCAGCTGAATCAGCATAAACAACTAATTTAAGCCCCTTCTCATTTACATCAACTTTTTGTAATTCCGTACCCAACTGCATAATTAATCCTTTCAAAGGCAATCGTATCGTTCTCGACTGCAAACTTTTTATTTCTTTCGTAAATTGTCGTTCCCGGCTCGAACAGGCACCGCCAAAAAGTACAATGTAAATTAGTATGATAAAAATATTCTTCATGATTTTGAACTTGTATTCAACATTAATTCATTTATGGTTATCGTCTATTTACATACAAACTTTTCCAACCCTACAACATACTCATCTAACATTTTTAATATCCAAAATCATCTTGTTATATATCTCAAAATTGTTAATCCACCATCTTTTATATGATCTTCAATTTCTTTCGAAGCATGTGGAAATCCATGTTTTACAAGCATCTCATATTCGTCAGGAGAATTCAAAAGATAAATAAATCGTCCTTGTTCATCAACACACGAGGGGGAAAGGCATTCCCATACTTTCATCCTCATAATTTATTTTCATCACGTCATCATTTATGGAATACAAATAACAATCAGAACTACTTGGATTATTTATATCAAAGGCCATATAGTTTCCATTAGTAACAGGTGTTTCGCCCATATAATAATACCCTCCTTGATTTATCTTTTCCATATTATCTTTATATTCGTCAGGAATTTCCTTATCACCGAAATCAACAGCTACAATTTTAATACTGTCACTTTCGCCCCGATCTATAACAGAAAAGTAGTTAGCTCCATACCAATGGAACACTATTTTCTCTTGTGACAACGAAAAATAAGTCATCTTTCCAAGCGGATCAATTTCATCTTCTTTATATGGGAATAACTTTTTTGTAATATTCAGATCATCATCCGTAAAAAACAATCGATATCTCAATTTGTTGGGATTAAATTTTTTCTGTAAAGATGAAAATGCAAACACATACCCTCCGTTATTAAGCCATTCCACATCCCACGCAACAAACGGCATTGTCTTGTTTTCCAGAAAACCTCCTGTTGCAACATCATAAAT
>JAVWBH010000065.1:0-11459 GCA_036649595.1 Bacteroidales bacterium | reverse complement strand
AGGTATTTACGCAGCCTCTTTTTCAGATGAATCCCGACGGTACGGGGCAGGCTGAGTATTATGGCGTTAACAGCTTCTTCCCAACAACGGTTGCGCATGCCAGACAAATACCCGGAACCCGCAAAATCATGGCTACCATCATGGGGCATCATACGCCACAACACGGCAAACTGGGTATTATCGATCCCGAAGCCGGGCGTGATGAAAATGAAGGGGTCATGTTTGTTGCTCCTTATCATAAGCCCGAAGCCGAGCAGATCGATTCGTACGGGCAGCATGGCGATCAGTTTCAGCATCCTTATCCGATCAGCGAGAAAGAGTTTATTGTCTCGTATTCGCCATTAGGATATCATATTGACCGTCCGATTCGTTTTGGTATTTACTGGATGAATCTGGATGGCGAGCGCGAGTTGCTGGCAACGGATGCATCGGCTTCTTGTAATCAACCCGAGTTGCTTGAACCGCGTAAAAAGCCTTTTAGCCGTATTCATACTGTTGATTATACGAAAGATGAGGGTGTTTATTACATGCAGAATATATATGAAGGAAATGGGTTGAAAGGAGTGGCGCCGGGTACCATAAAGAAACTGCGTGTCGTTGAGATTATGTATCGTGCAGCCAGTATCGGAGCCGCTTTCGGTTTTGACAAAGGGGGTGCCGGTCATGCTTTTTCTCCGGTTGGCGTAGGAAATACCAGTTGGGATGTGAAACGGATTCTGGGTACGGTTGATGTACAGGAAGACGGATCTGCATTTTTCCAGGTACCGGCCAGAAAGCCGTTGTATTTTCAGGCGCTTAATGAGCACAACGAAGTGGTACAGACGATGCGCAGCTGGTCTACCCTGCAACCGGGTGAAACGCAAAGTTGCGTAGGATGTCATGAACATAAAAATACAGTACCGGTAGCTTCTCATCCGGTATCCAAGGCGATGAATACCGGCATACAAGCTATTGCGCCCGAAGGAATCGGCGAACGTAATTTTAGTTATATCAAAGAAGTACAGCCTATCTGGGATGCCAACTGTATCAGCTGTCATAACGGTGTAAAGCATCCGATGAGCCTTGATGGCGAATTGCAGGTGGTAGACAATCAAACCAGCCGCAAATTTTCAAAATCTTATCTCAATCTGACCCATGCCCGAAAAATGACCGACGGTAATGATTCGTGGCAAGGCGATGCTCATCATCCGGAAGTGAACTGGATCAGCAGTTTGTCTGAACCCACCTTGCTGGCTCCATATTTTGCCGGATCAACGAGGAGTAATTTGATGAACCGGCTGAAAAACGGTCATGGAGGAACCCGTCTTACCACACAGGAGATTGAAACGGTTGCTTTGTGGTTAGACTTGCTCGTTCCTTTTATCGGAGATTATCGCGAAGCAAATAACTGGACCCCCCAAGATGAGGAGTATTACAGATATTACGAGAAAAAGCAGGAAAAGGCATATCTCGAAAATGAAGAAAATGTGCGATTATATATCCAGTCTCTTCAGTAAAAGGTTATTTAAAATGAAATGAAATGTTCCGATGAAGAATAAAACTATATTACTTTCTATTTTTTGTTGTATCATATTTTGGAATTGCAGCCGGGATACAGGCGTATTTGCTCCCGACAGGGTTTATCCCGGCAGTAAGAAGGAAGGAATATTTGTTACAAACCGAGGTGAGAATGAATTGTTGTTGTTAACTCCCGATTTGAAGACCGTTAAGTCTGCAAATAAGTTCACGGCTCCCGTAAATGATCTGATCTGTATGGCGGATAATCGCGTATGGGTAGTTTGTGACGGGGTAAACGGAATGATGCATGAACTTAACGGGGAGGATTTGGCCATACGCTCTTCGATCGAAGTCGGCGGTTTCCCGTCGGCTCTCATGTATAACGCACAAAGTGGTACTTTCTGGGTTACCCATCGTTTCGAAAATACAATTAAAGAAGTTGATCCGCGTACACGAAAGGTTATTTCTTCTGTTGAGGTGGGGCGCGAACCGGTAGATATGATCTCTTTCTGTTCAGATTCACTCTTGCTGATCGCCAATAATATGCCGGAGATGTCATCTCTTAGTTATCCGTTGGGGGCACAACTCTCTGTATTTGATATCTTTTCAAAAAAGGTCAATAAACGGATTTTATTGCCTAACGGTTCTACAGACGTAAAAGAAATGGCTGTTTCCGATGATAAGTCATATGCTTATGTAACGCATTTGCTGTCTCGCTATCAGCTCCCGACAAATCAGGTTGACCGGGGTTGGATGTGTACAAATGCATTATCGATCATTGATTTGAAAAATCAGGAGTGGCTCACGACTGTGTTGCTGGATACTCCGCAAAAAGGAAGTGCCAATCCATGGGGCGTGGCATTGTCGGGCGATAATCAGTATATTGTCGTGGCCGCTTCGGGTGTACATGAATTGGTTTCGATAGACAGGGCTGCCTTGCATCGCCGTCTGGAGGATGTGAAAAACGGGATAAAGGTAACCCCCTCAACTTCCGATTGGCAAGATATACCGAATGATGCCGGCTTCTTATACGGGATCAGCTCTTATATTTCTACTGAAGGAAAGGGACCCCGTGGAGTGGCAGCCATTGGTAACCAAATTTATTGTTCAAACTATTTTACCGGCGAGATCGTAAATGTAGATCTGATTACAGAGAAGAAAAACGTCCGTCCTGTAAAAGGAACTCCGCTGACGGCTACGCAAGAAGGAAAGGGAAATATGTATTTCTGCGATGCTTCTATCGGCTTTCAGGGATGGCAAAGCTGTGCCAGCTGTCATCCGAATGATGCGCGGACAGACGGATTGAACTGGGATTTACTGAATGACGGAATGGGTAACTCGAAAAATACGAAATCGATGCTATTCTCTCATCAAACAGCTCCTTGTATGGTAACCGGAATTCGAAAGGATGCTGAGACTGCGGTGCGGTCGGGATTGAAATATATTTTATTTTCTCAGCCCAATGAAGAGATCTCCCTAGCCATGGATGCTTACCTGAAATCATTACGTCCTGTTCCGAGTCCGTATTTGGAAAACGGACAGTTGTCGGCCGGTGCCCGGCGCGGGAAAGAGCTGTTCGATACGAATTGCGCGTCATGCCATTCGGGTGCTTATTATACGGATATGAAACAATACCGGATTTCGTGGAGTCAGGGCACGGAAGAAAATAAAAAGATGGATGTGCCCGCTTTGAATGAGGTTTGGCGTACTGCTCCTTACTTATATGACGGGCGTTCTTATAGTTTAAAGGATATGCTTCAGATACATGGGCCGCAGGAGAATCTGTCTGAATCCGAATTGACCGATCTGGCCGAATATGTATTATCTCTTTGAAAATCAGATCATGAAAAAACGCATTTGTATTTTAATTCTGTTTCAGAATTTGTTATTATTCCTTATCCAGGCACAAAAAATAGCCTTTGCCGGGTGTGATTATTCTCAGGGAATTGTATTTGTTATGGAAGATAATCAGGTGGTATGGAAACATAAGGCGCCTGAATCGAACGATTTATGGGTTTTACCCAATGGAAATTTGCTATTTACGATCGGAAAAGGGGTCTTAGAGATGACCCGGCAAAACGATACCGTTTTCCATTATGCTTCTGAGTCGGCCATATTTGCATGCCAACGACTGCCCGACGGGAATACGTTCATCGGAGAGTGTAACAGCGGAAATCTGCTGGAAGTATCTCCCGACGGGCGAATCCTGAAAAAGGTGTGTATCCTGCCAAAAGGAGAAACCGACGGCGGTTTTGCATTTATGCGCAATGCCCGGAAATTGGCGAACGGCAATTACCTGGTAGCCCATTATGGTTTACAGGTAGTCAGAGAGTATAACGGGCGGGGAGAGATCGTATGGGAAAGTCCGGTTCCGGGCGGTCCGCACTCTGTCCTCAGGCTGCCCGACGGAAATACGTTGGTGTCTGTTGCCGATATGACACAGAATCCGCGTATTGTAGAATTAAATAAGGAGGGTACGTGTATATGGGAGTTTTCCAATAAGGACATACAGGGCAGTCCGTTGAAGTTTCTGGGAGGTATGCATGCCCTCGAAGATGGTAAAATATTATTTGCCAACTGGGTAGGCCATGATAATCCGACAGACCGGACCGACCTGTTTCTGATCAATCGCGACAAGCAGGTCTTGTATACGTTGAAAGGCCATTCGGATTTAAAAACCGTTTCGTCTGTCTATATGCTTCCCGACAAAGGGAATACCCGACAGTCGAAGTCATATCATTAATTATCAAAACGCGATCTATGATTTACAAACAATCAGTTACTTCAGACTCGGTCGTTGTGACCTATTCCCTCTTTGAAGCCGCTTCGGGGGTCAGGGAATATCATCTGATGCTTGAGGGAACGGATTATGAACGGAGTTTTCAAGAACAACTGGAGGCACTGCACAGCGCTTTTGCTCAATATTCTGCCGGCGAATTAAAAGAGGCAACACCCGTTTTTAAAAGATATTTCCTCAGTGATGTCGCAAATCAGGCAAATCTGTTGTCGGATGCTATTTCTGAAGATACCCCTTGTGCGGTTTCTGTTATTCAGCAGGCGCCTCTGAGCGGAGCCAAGGTTTCCTTATGGGTTTGTTTGCAAACTCAAATAGTTACCGGAATGATTGCGGAGGGTCTTTTTGAAGTAACACACAACGGATATCGCCACCTCTGGGGCGTACATGACGCGACTACCGCCGCCGGTGCGGCAGAGCAGACTTCCCTGCTTTTTCGTGATTATATGAAACAACTGGAACAAAGCGGGTGCAATCTGGCCGACCATTGTTTGCGGACATGGCTTTTCGTAGAGCATGTTGACCGCAATTACCTGGGAGTGGTAAATGCCCGAAATGACATATTCGATATGCAAAAGCTTACGGCCGATACCCATTATATTGCGAGTACCGGAATCGGGGGGCGCAGTGCTTGTCCGGAATCTTTGGTCCGGATGGATACATATGCCGTTTCCGGCTTGCGCCCGGAACAGATCCAGTATCTGTATGCTCCCGACCATATGAATCCTACCCATGAATACGGTGTCAGTTTCGAACGCGGGACGTGTGTTCATTATGGCGACCGGCGTCAGGTATTTATATCCGGTACGGCAAGTATCGATAACAAAGGCGAAATCGTTTTTCCGGGGGATATCCGAAAGCAGACAAAGAGGATGTGGGAAAATGTCGCGGCTTTATTGACAGAAGCCGGATGTTCATTCGATGATCTGTCGCAGATGATTGTTTATTTGCGCGATCCCGCCGATTATACGATCGTACGGAAACTGTTTGAACAGAAATTTCCCGATGTGCCCCAGGTAATTGTATATGCTCCGGTTTGTCGTCCGGGATGGCTGATCGAAATGGAATGTATGGCTTTAAAGGCTTGTCGTCAGGATGCATATTATGCTTATTAAAAAAATAGAATGACTCTGATTTTTCAGATGCACAGATGATCTGGTGCATACAAAGAAAAATCAGAGTTTTTGCGGTTTAAAAAAAGAAGGAGAGTATTTATCTCCGGTTATATCTGATATCATTGTTTTTATCTTAAAATCAAGATTACCATGAAAAGAAAAACGTTTTTCTACCAGGGGAAAGGCAGAATTCCACTTAGTTGGATTGTTGTTTCCCTTGCGGTCGGAAGTGGCTATAACGTATGTTATGCCCGCGGAGAAACCGGGCTGCTTAGCAAACAAAATGCCGAGATGTTTGTCAATCAGCAGAAAACAAGAATTATTAAAGGGGTTGTAAAAGACAATACCGGCGAATTGGTTGTAGGTGCTAATGTGGTCGAGAAGGGTACTACCAATGGTACCATGACGGATATAGACGGAGCTTTTTCTCTATCCGTTCCCGCCGATAAAGCTGTAGAGCTTGAAATATCCTATATCGGATATATTTCACAGAAGGTATTGGTGAAAGGCGATAAGATAACGGTAACGCTAAAAGAGGATGCACAGGCTTTGGACGAAGTTGTGATTACCGGTTTCGGATTATCCCAGAAGAAAGAATCGCTGACAAGTGCTATTTCTGTGATCGGGGCAAAGGATATTGCCCGGACATCAGCTTCGACTTCGTCGGGTGCCCTGGTGGGTAAAATAGCCGGTGTCAATTCCCGACAAACCGACGGGCGTCCCGGAGCGGCAACCGGAATACAGATCCGAAACATGGGTACTCCCTTGTACGTCATCGACGGCGTTCAGAAAGATGAGGGCCAGTTCAATAATATTGATTTTAATGACATCGAATCGATCTCTATCCTGAAAGACGCATCCGCTTCTATTTATGGCGTGAGGGCGGCAAACGGGGTTGTGGTGGTGACTACGAAAAAAGGGCGCCTGAATACCAAAAATACGGTTTCGATAAATGCCCGTTATGGGTGGCAGTCGGCTTCCTCATTTCCAAAACCGGCAGATGCGCCCACTTATATCAGTAACTACATTCAGTCTGAAACGATACAAGGCGTAGAGAATAGGAAGTATTCACAAGAAGACCTGGCGAAATGGAAACAGGGCACGGAGAAAGGATATATTCCCTTCGACTGGTATGATTTCATTTGGGAAACCTCCCCGCAGGCATATATCGGGGCAAACGTATCGGGCGGATCTGATAAGGTGAATTATTATTTTGGCGTCGGCCATCTTGACCAGCAGGCGATGATCCATAATTATGGCGGTTTTACCCGTACGAATGTACAGATGAACATAGACGCGCAGATTAATAAACGCCTAAAAGTAGGTGCGGCAATGAACGGGCGCATTGAAGACCGCGAGAATCCGGGAGTACCGGGCGGGGATGACTACTGGTTGCCGGTATTCGGGACATACCGTAATTTACCGATGGCTCGTCCGTTTGCAAATGATAATCCGAAGTATCCGGCCGTAACGTCGGGAAATAAAGATGTAAACTTTGGTTTGCTCAACTATGATATGTCGGGTCGCTATAAAGATACCTGGCGTGTGATGCAGCTTAATTTTAATGCCGAATATGAGATTATTCCGGGCCTTAAGGCAAAAGGGATGATGGGGTATTATCTGGCAAATCAGGAGCAGAATAACCAGGAATATGAATGGGATCTGTATCGTTATGATGAGGAAAACGATAAATATATTGTTGTTGACGGGATGCATAATCCGTATCGCGACCGGCGTGTACGTAAAGTGGAGGAGATTACCACGAATATCCAGTTGAATTATGATAAGAATTTCGGGAAGCATCAGTTGAATGCCGTACTTGGTATGGAATCTATCAAGCGCGACCAACCGACCCATTTTATGCACAGTACTCCTACCTCAAACCAGTTGCATCTGATTGATCTGGATGAGTTGGTTGAATTCTGGGATGACGGAAATAATACGGAAGCCCGGTTAGGGTATATGTTTCGCGCCAATTACAATTATGCTTCGCGTTATCTGCTCGAGTTTTCAGCCCGGTATGACGGATCCTGGAAGTTTCCGCCTCATCACCGCTGGGGATTTTTCCCATCCGCTTCTGCCGGTTGGAGAATTTCGGAAGAAGCATTTTGGAGAGACAATAAAATCGGACGTATTGTAAATGATTTTAAACTTCGCGGATCTTATGGTTTGTTGGGGGATGACAATGTAAACGGCTATTCTGCGTTCGGCTATCTATCCGGTTATGATTACAAAAATGGCGGATCAACGCTGGATGGCGAATATCTTGTAGGAACGGTGCCCCGCAATCTGCCTGTAACCAATATGAGCTGGATCAAAGCTAAAATTCTGGATATCGGTTTTGATGCTTCATTCTTAAATAACCGACTGACTTTTTCTGCCGATTATTTCCGCCGCACGCGTTCTGGCTTGCCAAGCGCGCGATATGATGTGTTGATTCCTTCCGAAACCGGATTTGACTTGCCAAACGAAAATCTGAATTCGGATGTACATACCGGGTATGATTTGTCTCTTCGCTGGAGCGATAACGTCGACGAGTTCTATTATTCGGTAGGCGGAAACATGACATATGCCCGTTTCCTTGACTGGAATCAATATAAACCTCGTTTTGGTAATTCATGGCATCATTACAGAAACAGTATCGATGAGCGTTTCGGAAATCTGAACTGGATGCTGCAGTCGGCCGGGCAGTTTCAGAGTTGGGAAGAGATCGCTTCCTGGCCTATCGATAATGACCGGCAGGGAAATAAAACGTTGCGTCCGGGGGATATCAAATATGTCGATAAAAATGGCGACGGTATTATTAACGGGATGGATGAACGTCCGTTGGGCTACCGCGAAGGGGGAACTCCTATTCTGAACTTTGGTCTGAATTTCAGTTTTATGTGGAAAGGTTTTGACCTAGCATTCGACCTTACCGGAGGAGGACTGAATAGCCGTTATCAGGATTACGAACAACGGAATCCTTTCCATGACGGAGGAAATAATGCCCAATATTATATGGAAGATACGTGGCGTCTGAAAGATATCTGGGATCCCAACAGTGAACTTATCCCCGGAAAATATCCGACTTTGCTGGTTGGTAATTCAGGGCATAGCAATTATTGGAAAAGTGATTTTTGGATGCATAATGTACGGTATCTGAAACTCCGGAATCTTGAATTCGGATATGCATTGCCGAAATCCTTATTGAGTAAAGCATATATTTCAGACTTACGTATATATGTTTCCGGACAGAACTTATTTACGTTATCAAATACCCCGGGTATTGATCCGGAAATTGAGAATGCGTCCGGGTTGGCATATCCTACCACACGTATTATCAATATCGGCTTAAATCTTAAATTCTGATACAATGAAAAAGACTTATTTTTATTCGATACTTCTATCTTTCTCGTTAATGGCGGGAAGCTGTTCCGATTTTTTGGATCGGGATCCTGATCGTATTCTTTCTGATGAGCAGGTGTTTAGCGATCCTAAATTGATTGTTTCAGTTTTGGCAAATTTCTATGGACGTTTGGAATGGGGACAGCGGATTACAGATGCCGGATCCTATATATGCCTTGATGAGACATTGCGCTCAAGCGGAGGCCCCGATCTTTTCCGTACTTTTAATGATGATCACTGGCGGATTTATGATTATGGCCTGATTCGTAATATCAATCAGTTTCTGAAGAGTATCGACAATACAACGGTTATTCCCGAATCGGAAAAAAGGCAATTGAAAAGCGAAGCTCGTTTTATTCGCGCCTATACTTATTTTTGTATGGGGCGTTGTATGGGTGGTATGCCGATTGTGGGAGATCAGATTTTTGAATATACTCCCGGTATGGATATCACACAGTTACAGGTGGCTCGCTCTACAGAAGCCGGAATATATGATTATATCATTTCGGAATGTACCGAAATTTCAGGCGAGGGAATGTTGTCGGCAGAGCCTTCTAAATTTTCGGCACGGGCAACAAAATGGGCGGCTCTCGCTCTCAAGGCACGGGCTGCGATTTACGCCGGCTCGATAGCCAATTATAATAACAAGTTGCCAAATCCGGTACAGACTCCGGGACTAGAAGTGGGTATTCCCGCAGAGAAAGCTGCCGGATATTATCAGCTGGCTTTTGATACGGCAAAAGAATTAATCGAAGGGGGCGTTTACCGGTTACAGGATAATAACGCCGATAAAGTGCGTAATTTTTATGAAGCTACTTCGCTGAAAGAAAATAATACGGAGGTGATCTGGGCGCGCGATTATAAAGGACCTTCGAATTATCAGGGTTGGAGCAGATCGAATGTGGCTCCTACACATGCCGAGGATATCGATCAGTCATACCTTGGGCCGGTACTCAACCTGGTGGAAGATTTTGAATATGTAAATAACCGCGACGGAAAGTTAAAGTTAAAACAACCCAACGGAGAGTATATCTTTTATGACAATGCTTCAGATCTGTTTAAAGATAAAGATCCGCGTTTATTTGCAACGGTGATTGTGCCCGGCGGCAAATTCAGAGGTACGGAAGTGGTTTTACGAGCAGGTGTTAAAGTACAATCCGACAACGCCTGGAAAACAGTAACCGGACAACCCGGGATTGATGTTACTTCACGCGGACTGGTCATTACTTCGAAAAATGGGCCGGTGATTAGCGGAGATGCGGAGTTTATCAATAAATCCGGTTTTTTCGTGATGAAATTTATGGATGAAACAATCGGTGCCACGACGCGCGGAAAAGGATCTGAAATCTGGTTTCCCCGCTTCCGGATGTCTGAAATATATCTGATTGCGGCTGAGGCTGCTTACGAATTACAAGATCAGGCAAATGCCTCTTTGTATTTGAATGCCGTCCGCAAAAGAGCCGGGATTCAGGAACTGACGGACCCGGTTACCCTGGATGATATTATCCGCGAAAACAGGGTAGAGTTTGCTTTCGAAAATCATCGTTTCTATGATGTGAAACGCTGGAGAATAGCGGATAAAATATGGGATAACAATGAAAATACCCCTACAGCCATTCACCGTGTATTATATCCATACATGATAGAACAACCCAACGGGCCGAATGACGGGAAATGGGTATTTGATTCAGGTACCACGTATATGTCGCCTTATCCGCGGTATTTCCAGATGAAGAATTATTATAACTTCATTCATCAGGATTGGCTTAATAAGAATCCTAAGATGGTAAAGAATCCATATCAATCTTAATAAACAAAAGGAATCATGAGAAATAAATGGAATAATATAGCCCTGTGTTTAATGGCTTTATTAACTATTAGCTGCGGACTTGATAATTATGATGCCCCGCAATCCAAACTACATGGGCAGATTATCTATAAAGCTGCGGATGGTACAGAATATCCGTTGCAGGTAAAAGGAACGGGTGAAGCGATCCGATTGTCACTATACCAATACGGATATCAGCTGAAAGATAATATTCCTGTTTTTACAGATCAGGACGCTACGTTCGAAGCTGTTCTTTTTGACGGCGAATATCATTTGATCCTGAATAAAGATAATGGTCCGTGGAAGCCGGTAATGGTATCGGAGGAAAAGAAGGATACGGTTGATTTTTATCTGAAGAAATCAACACAGATAAAAGTATATGTAACACCGTATTTCTTAATACGAAATGCGGTTATCGGATTGGAAAACAATCTGCTGTCAGGGTCGTGTGAGGTAGATCGGATTATCGAAAATGCTAAAATCAGTAATCAATGTCTATTTGTGAGTACTACTCATTTTGTAGATGAATCATCTAATTTTATACGGATGGACTTGCCGGGTGACAAAGAAGCCGGAAAGAAAGATTTTTCTTTGACTGTCACCGACGAAAAGCAACTCAAAAAATTGGAAGAAGCTAAAAACAGGGCCGGGAAAGTATTTGTCCGGCTTGGTATAAAAGCGGAAGGATCTGATCAATTCCTTTATTCGGATATAAAAGAGATCGCATTAAGGTAGGTATTATACAAATAGGAGTGAGCCATCGGTAAGCTCGTGTGTTGAGGTATGTCTGAGATATTGTCTAAATTATTTAGAGCAATATCTCAGACTGCTTTTATTA